>JABGPV010000001.1:0-56833 GCA_018644785.1 Deltaproteobacteria bacterium
AAGAAGGAAAAGGGCATATTGTCGGCACCAGCTCTGTCGCCGCATTTCGAGGAATGCCGAAGAATTCCGCCTACAGCGCGTCCAAAGCGGGATTTGCCGTCTATCTGGAAACGGTAAGGGTGGAGCTTTACAGGAAAAATATCCATGTAACAGTGCTTTATCCGGGGTACATCGATACACCGCTTAATAATATGCTCAAAAAGAGGCCGTTTTTGATATCCGTTGAAAAAGGGGCGGCCATCATCGCGCAATTGATAGAAAAAAAGGTCAAATCCTCAACCGTCCCGGTCTATCCCTGGAATATAGTGGGCCGCCTGATGAAGATGGCTCCCGCGAGCCTCGTTGCCAGAATGTAATTTGTGTTATATCCCCCGAATTTCGACATACACTGATTTCTCGAAACGGGGAGAGCAGATAGCCAAAAATATTAAACTGTTTTCTCCCATATTGCTGATTCTTTGTCGTTCTCCTGGAGGGATCATAACGGTATCGCCTACATTTACCGCCTGCGGTCCAAGATTTCCAACTTCTGCGCTGCCAATCCCTTCAAGTATTACATAACGCTCGGTTACGCCTTGCAGGCAATGCCACTGGGTTGTTTTTCCCGGCTCTACGCGCACTCTTGCAATAGATACTTCCCGATCATCGGGCGTATTTGATAATTCAGTTATGAAACATCCTTCATCGAAAAAATATTCACGTGAAATGTCATATTTTTTAATGCATGACTTCATCTTGTTTCTCTTTTCCATTGGCGATTATGAATACCATTTTCCGAATTCTTGAACAAGTGAAAGAGCGGTACGAACATCTGAAAAAGATCCGGTTTCCGCTAAAGCGGCATGAGCATGAGCAGACCTGCTGAGAAACAGAGGCATGCTGATGCCATTGAAGCGATCCCCGGTTCAATCCATCTGCCGAGTATCAAAAACACGAGTGAATATGAAAAGATATACAGGGTTACCGGAAAACCCATCAGTAGAGAATAAAAGGTGAATTGACGGAAAAAACCATGCCTGTCTGCCGCCGATGAAAAACGCTTCAGATGGGCTGCCGGATGGACCAGGAAATCTTTTTTTGGAGTCTTCAGAACCGTTCCGCTTCCATCATCGAGTAAAAGCTCGCTGCCTGAAAAGGTTAAGACCAGGTCAACATCTTCGAGGTTTTCTGTTTCAATCCAGTCATGGGCTGATAGATTTTTCCGTAGTTCGCTTTTGTACGGACTCTCGGGGATGGCCTCAAGGGTGCAGGTTTTGAGAAGCTTCCGGTCCAGGGGCTTGAGGACTTCGGCCGGGTACAAGGTATACCGGTAGTAAAAATTGGCAATCTTTTCGCCCAGCGGGTTGGAGAGTAAAAGATGATCCCGAATATTGGTAAACAGATCTCCTTTCATTTGGGGTGCCCACAGAACCCCCAGCACCATAATCGGGATGATATGTAACAACCCATTGCGCCGGGGCTGTTTTCTGTTTCCACGGGGCATCCATTTGAGGGTGCCGGAAAATACCACCGGGGGGATCACAACAAAATAAAGGGTCGTAAAAGGTGAAAAACCTCTCCAGTTGACGCCCGCTGAAAGTCCCATCCACATAAGGAGCATTAAACCCAGGAAAACGGTTTTGCGCAAGCAAACACGGTCCCATAACCATGTTGCGGAAAATGACAGCAGGCAGATGCCTGCTCCCACACTCAGGGTTAAGAAAAGCCCGCCACAGAGGGCGGTGGTCAGTTCTTGAAGACGGCCCATGGTCGGTTGACTGGGAACTGTCGGATATCCGGCTTTATGAATGGCTGTGAGGGTATGGTAAAGGGAACGGTTGGAAAGATAGACTTGAATGGTGGCGATGGTTTGTGCCAGGGCGAGACCCGTAAGTATGGCCGCGGCAGGGTAGCAAAGGGTTCTCCATTTGGAGGAGGGCGGATTCATGTTTCAACGGTCTCATAATGTGATTGATGGTCGTTTTTTGCCGCCGGAGTATAAAACAATGCCAACAAAAATGCAAAAATATGCACATCGGGCACTTGATGAATCCGTGTGTTTGCGCTATATCGTTGGAAAAAATTGAAGTTCAGCGGAAAGGATAGGGATCATATGATGCGCATTATGACATTCAATCTGCGCTTTGAAAATGACCAGGATGGCAGCAATGCTTGGAATTACCGACGTCATTTGGTGGTGAAATTGATTGAGCAGTATGCGCCCGACATCCTGGGAACCCAGGAAGGGCGTTTGTCCCAGTTGGATAATCTCGAAGAGACGCTTTCCGGCTATGGTATGCACACGGCTTCACGCGTGCTGGAGCACACCTGCCAGTATCCCACCCTGTTTTTTAAGAAAGACCTGTTTCGAATCACGGAAGGCGACGAATTCTGGCTTTCCAAAACACCCGAAATCCATCGCAGCAAGGACTGGGACAGCGCTTTTCCCCGCATGCTGAGTATAGCCACAGTGGAATCTCTGGAATCCGGACAGGTTTTCTCAGTGGCGGTAACCCATCTGGATCACATGGGCCGGGTTGCCCGCGTAAAACAAGCCGAAATCATCGCTCGATGGGTTCACAAAAGTGCCGTTCCGGTTATTCTCATGGGGGATTTCAATGATGGGCCGGATTCTGACGCCCATGCGGCCCTGGCAAACAAAGAAACCGGGCTTTCAGATTCCTGGCAGGTTCTGGGGCATCCCGAAGGGAAAGAGAGTTTCACCCACCACGCTTTTACCGGAATACCGCAAAAAAGCCGAATCGACTGGATATTGACAACCAAACCTCCGCATGTCAGAAAAGCCCGGATTGTTCATGATCAATTTGACGGGCGGTATGCGTCAGACCATTTTCCTTATTATGTTGATGTTATGTGGCATGAAGATCAAAAACTACTCTGAATCAATCTTGATCAACAAATAATCCATTGACGGAAGCGTTGTCAAAACAAACGGATCTAGGCCAAGGCCTCCCGGCCCCAAGAAAAAGCCTCCAGGTTAATGGGCACTTTGGCAGGCGGCATCATTTCGGATATGACATTTTCAAAAATCTCTAAGCCGAGCGGTAAATCGGAGACAGCGGAGAGGGCTCCCACCATCATAATATTGCTGAAAATAGGGTTGCCCATGGTCTGGGCCTGGTCGGTGGCTTCCAGAGGCCAATGTTTGGCCGTGAGCTCCGTCAGTTCCCGAAATATTTCTTCCCGCCCGGGATAGACCGCCTGACCGGTGATGACGCTGACCGGGTATGTGGGGCGGGTGTTCCAGATGACTTGGACTTCCGGATTACCGTATACGGAAAGAACCCGGAACGCTTCCGAGGGCTCAAGCGCTATAACCATGTGGGCGCCTCCGTGAGGAATCTGGGGAGACCAGGCGGACTGGGTGGAGATTCGCAGGTGGCTCATCACCGAACCGCCCCGCTGGCTGGCCCCGAAGGTTTCGCCTATGGTCACACAATAATCCTGTGCGACCAGCATGCGCCCCATCAGGCGCGACGCGAGCACATTGCCCTGGCCGCCTACCCCGGTGATGATGAGATTGTAAGGATCGAACGGCAACTGGGGAGCAGTCATCAGGCCACCTCCTTTTTTGAAATGGCGCCCGTGGGGCAGATGGAGGCACAAACCCCACAGCCCACACAGATCACCTCATCGATACGGGTTCTTTTGGCTTCGGGATCCCAGATGAGTCCCGGACATCCGAAAATTCTGGTACAGAGACGATTGCAACCGCAGTCTTCGGCCAAGCAGGACGCTTCATCCACTGTCATGTCGAACAGACGTTTCCCCTTCTTCTCCGGACTCAAGGCGCAGGCCTGTCGCAGGATCAAAACTCGGACACCACCTTGATTATCCAAGAGCTCCAGGAGGACTTTTTCGGTAGATGCCATTTCAAATGGATCGGCGATGGCAACGTCGATGTCCATGGCCTGACAGATCCGAGCGATATCAAGAGCGGGTAGCGCTCCACCGCCGGCATCGGAAACGGTTCCCGGGTGCGGTTGAAAACCGGTCATGGCAGTGCCCGAGTTGTCCACCACCACCAGGATTATATCCGCCTGGTTATGCACCGCATTGACCAGAGCTGGCATGACCGCGTGGAAAAAGGTGGAATCCCCGGAGACGGCCATGACCGGTTGGTCAAAACCGAAGCGGTTCAGTTTCCCAAAGCCCGAAGCCAGTCCGGTTCCCGAACCCATGGCATGGGAGGTTTTGAGCGTATTGAAGCCGCAGGATATGGCTCCCATGGTATAGCAACCGATGTCGCCGCAGACGAAGCCGTGACGATTATCCTGTTTCAGCGCGCTGTTAATGAGCCAGTATGAGGCCCGGTGGGGACAACCGGGACAGAAGGTCATTGCCCTAAACGGGGCATGGGTTTTGGCAATTTCAACGGCGCGTTCACTGTAGGCTTGATCCGTCCATGGGTCCGGCAGCCCCAGAATTGATGCCAGCCCCCCGGCCACCAGGTCCGGATTGAGTTCGTTAGTGGGGGGGAGGGGCCCGTCTTTACGTCCGAAGAACTGCTTGCTCCCTGAATCGGGTCCCAGTTCAGTCCAGAGGGCCTTTACGTTGTCTTCCAGGAAGGGCATTCCTTCTTCTATGATGAAAATATTTCCGGACGCTTTAAGGTGTTTGCTAAGCAACCGCGGCGGAAGGGGCCAGGTTGTGCCCAATTTCAACAGCCCCACCCGTTCCTCCAGACCCAACAGGGCAATTGCCTCCTCTGTGTAGAGATAGGCCGCTGAACTGGTGATGACCAAAAGCTCCGGTCGGTCGGGACCTGTATAAATATTAAACGGCGATGTTTCAAATATCTCCCGGGCCAGGGCCAATTTTTCCAACTGGCGGCGATGCATGGCATCCACCATGCCGGGGAAGGTAACAACTGGTCCCCGCATCTGATCCATGAAGTCACCATCAAATTGGAATCGGGCTTTCGAGGAGCCAGGCGCCATCAAACTGGAACTGAGCTCACCCAGAACCACATTGCCACTGGCATGGGACATACGGGTCACGGAGCGGAACATCACCACATTTCGTACTTTTTCCGAGAGCTCAAAGCTCCAGGCGGCCATATCCTTTGCTTCCTGAAAATTGCCCGGTTCCACCAGGGGAAACTCCATCATTTTGGCATAATGGCGGGAGTCTCCCTCATTGGTGCTGGAGAGTCCCCCCGGGTCCTCGCAGGTGAGCAGAACCAACCCCGCCCGGGTGCCGCACTCGGCCAGGTGGAGCAGGAAGTCCGAAGCCACGTTCACCCCCACCTGCTTCATTACCGCCATGGATCTGAGTTGGGCAAAGGAGCCCGCTGCCGCCACTTCCAATCCGACCTTTTCGTTTGCGGACCACTCCACGTAGAGTCCGTGATCCGACGCCACACCGGCCAACGTCTGTATGATTTCGGAGGATGGGGTTCCCGGGTATCCGGCGATCACCCTGACCCCGGCTTCCAGGGCTCCTCTGGCAATGGCGTCATTGCCCATAAGCAGCGCTGTTTCCCCTTTGGCGCCAGTGCTGACTATTGACATAAAACCGCCTCCCTTCTGGTATAAATCAAATCATCTTTCCGTCCCGAAACCTCCTCCAGCTTGGCAACGCAGGTGTTCTTCTTGCCCAGGGATGCGGCTTTGAGTTTGTCCAGGTTCCCGGGCGGGACTTCCTTGAATTCCAGAACCCCCCGGGATCGGGCCAGGTCCAGTAGTTCCTGACCTTTCTCAGTTCGCACCAAGACCTGATTCCAGCCCCGGTCCACCTCCCACCCTTCGGGGCTTCTGGCGGATCCCACCGAGAGGTCGGCGAATTCGCAGGTAAGATCATAGCAATACCGGCAGCTTTCCCGAACGCAGGCTTGTACCTCCGCCATGGGGATCTCCATGATGCCCTTGTCCGTTTGCAGCTCCATGATCTGGTGCTTGCTGGGGGGTATGTCCATTCCGTTGATTTCGGTGGCGCCTGTTTTTTCTCTGATCAACCGGTTCAGTTCTCTAAAGGAGAGGGCCCATCCGCAGAAGAGCCCGATAACCAGTTCAAGATTTTTTACCCGCACTTCGTCTCCCGGCTGGGGATTTACCCGCATGCGGGCCAGTGCCAGCGCCTGGCAGGGCGTGGCCACCACCCCGATTCTGGAGGGGTCTCCCTGACTCAGTTCATTGAATTTTGCCAGGGTGGGCGATACGGAAAATTTGCTCCCCGAAAGTGAGGCAACTAGGGACGGGTCGGTTACGGCCACACTTTCGGAGGAATGGTTTTTCTCCTTGCCTGCCAGCACTGCGGTGTTGATGAGCCCTTCTTCCAATGCCAGCGCCACAAGGGTGCTCACCGTACCCCCGTGCTGGGCCTGAGCCCGCAACTTTGCATCGCTGGCGCGGGTCATGTAAAGCCCCTTGACGGCGCCCAGTTCGGGAGTGATATGGCCCGGATCAAACATGGCTTGACGCAGGCCGTTTAAATCCACCTGTCCCCGGGGGCAGTAGGCGGAACAGCGGCCCCAGGTGCGATCGCATTCATGTATGATGGCGGTCTGATCGCGGTAGAATCCCTGATAGGGGCACAGGCCCACGCAGGCGGCACATCCGGTACACAGCCCTTGATCCATGACCTGGTTTTTTATCCAGGTCTGGCCCTGATTTTCTTTTTTTTCAACCATTAGTAATTTTGCTCCTTTTTTCCCGGCGACGGTTATGGGGATGGAAGGTCCAATACATTATTCCTCCAACATCCTTTCCGGGAAATCCGAGACAGCCTAATCCATATACGTTCCAATGTCGAGATTTTTGATGATCGCTTTTATTGGAATTTTTCCACCCTTCCGGGTATATTAAATTATCATTTACTGAAGCCCCAAAATATTTAATCCACACAACAACATTCAATATCTGTACAAGTTGTTTTGGGCAGCAGCTGAAGTTGCCGAAGAGCCCGAGATTAAAAGTCTGATCGAAGAAATGCGATGGTGCAGTGCTACATCTAACTCACTTCGCAAGGCCATGCGTATCGCTTTACCTGGCGGCGCCAATGGGCTCAATGATGAAGGCGCCAGCAACATGACCAGCATTCGTGAAGGCGTCATAAAATTTCGAAGGCGGATCGATCAAGATCAAAAACTCGCTTCTGACTCACTTTGCGTCAAAATGGCCAAACAGATCGACAAGTATCTCCAGCAACTTTTTAACGATCCAATTGAAGTTGATGCGCCCTCTGGATCGATTATCCTGTATCCTCAACGCACAAACAATATACTCGAGCATTTCTTTAGAGAATTGACCCGTGAAAACCGCCGGAAAACAGGGAACAACTCAAAGCAACGCTTGCTCAAAAACATGCTGGTTGATACTCCTTTGGTAAAAAACCTCGACAATCCCGATTACATGCCGTTGCTTCTAAACGGGAAAGCGGACTTGGAGGAGATCTTCGCCAGCATGGATCCGATATTTTTGCACAACGAGATCGAGCTGCAGTCCGGGGTAGATCGTGTGCTCCCTGGGTTTCGAAAAATCATAAAATTTCCGGCGCTGCCGGACTACTTTGTTAGGCTGGCGGTCAATAAAAATCCATGACGAGCGGCCTAATCCAACTGAATTTTGTGCTCATAGCCAAAAGTGTCAACTACGATTAGTAACATCGAGTTTCGCCAAAGTTTCGCTTACTGATATCTATTTCACTCCTTGACACAAATCGATGCTGGAGGCAAACATGCTTTTGGTATACCTAATGCTTAGAAGACCCTAAAAATTGCACTTCACTAAAAAAGCACTTCGGATGTCCCAGGTATAATACCTCAAAATTTCTTTTCTGCAGTATTACTGCACGATCCAGACGACGAATCCGGCAGCCTGATTCAGGATTTTTTTCGTAACGCTGCCAAAAACAAATTCTTTGAAGCCTGAAATACCCCGCCGCCCCATCACGATGGTTCCATAACCTTTGCTCTTGGCCTCTTTGATAATATCGTCTCCGGGGCTGCGGCTGCCGCGGATGACCCGTTTGGATATCTGTTCATTTCGGATTCCCGCCTCCATGAGCATGGCCTTGGCTTTTTCCATTTGATCACCCACCTCTCGGGCGGCCCTATCCTCCCAGAGTTTTTTGAAAATGATGAAGCATAGGCCTCTATGGGATATTCGGGATCACGGTAAAGGTAGTCTTCGCAGGGAGGTAACTGGGAATCGGATCGGGCATCACAGGCCCGCTTTGCGGCCAGGGTTTCCGGATAGATGGTGACCGGGTGGTGGTCCATGATGTCTTTGACCAGCATGAGATTTCTCCTTAATCGTTTAATTCATTACCGGTTCCAGTTCCGCCAATGCCTCCAGCGAAAGATGACAGCAGATACGATGACCGGAAGGGGTTTCCCGCCATGGCGGAACCGTGTTGCACAGATCCGGGTCTTCCATCAGGCTTCTCCTTGGACAGCGGGTGCTGAACCGGCATCCTTCCGGCGGTGAAATGGCGCTGGGGACGATACCGGACAGCCGGATATGCTTTTGTTTATGGGCCGGATCCGGCACGGGCACTGCA
The DNA here is from genome assembly GCA_018644785.1 of Deltaproteobacteria bacterium. The sequence goes on from JABGPV010000001.1 coordinate 8,503, forward strand.
GACAGCAGGGCTTCGGTATACGGGTGATAGGGCGGGGCATAGAGATTTTCTGCCGGGCCGATTTCCACCAACTGCCCCAGGTACATGACGCAGACAAAATCGGAGATGAACCGGACCACGGACAGGTCATGGGAAATGAACACCAGGGTGGTGGAAAATTCCCCCTGGATCTGCATGAGCAGGTTAGGATACCGGCCTGGACCGACATATCCAGGGCGCTCACGGGTTCATCGCACAGGACCAGATCCGGCCGGCAGGCCAGGGCCCGGGCAATGCCGAAGTCTCGCTGATTCTCAATCTATTTTTGGACCTGGATCTTCATCTGCATCACTCTGGTAGACTTCATCAGCCGGCGCCTTTTTCATTCAACGCCAATACAAAACATGTTGTGGTTTATTTCCTCTTGACACACAAGCAGGTTTTCCCTATGCTCGTTGCTCAAAAAGGCAAAGTCTTATCACCCCTCACCTATCACCAAATGGATATGCAAAGCTATTTACCGGCAGATGGTTTTACTGGCACACTGATTGGGCGTGTCTGGGTACCAGCATCGCAAACGGGTTCGGTTGCTGGACCCAGTCCTATCATTTTGACCGAGGAGAGTGTCTTCGATCTCAGCAGTATCGCACCAACCTGTGCGGAATTGCTGAACACAGGCTTCTCTTTGGCAGGTCACAATCTCAGTGAGCTTCTTTGCCTAGGCAGTTACGTTGAAATCATGTCCAATACTCTGGCAGACCAACCGGATAGCGAAACTCCTTATTTTCTTTCACCCATTGATCTGCAATCCATCAAGGCCTGCGGTGTAACCTTCATGGTCAGTATGCTAGAGCGGGTGATCGAAGAGCGCGCTGGCGGCGATGCCACCAAAGCCGAAGAAGTGCGGCAAAAAATCAAAGACCGCATAGATGCTGACATCACCAGTATTGTGCCGGGGTCTCCTGAAGCTGAAGAATTAAAAGCCGTACTACAAAGTGAAGGTCTTTGGTCGCAATATTTGGAAGTAGGGATTGGCCCCTACGCTGAAGTATTCACAAAATCTCAACCGCTTTCCTCGGTGGGGATCGGTGCTGAAATTGGAATTCTGCCTTATTCTTCATGGAACAATCCGGAGCCAGAAACGGTGCTGATAGTCACGCCGGAAGCAAAAGTGGTTGGTGCCACCTTGGGGAACGATGTCAATCTCCGTGATATCGAGGGACGCAGCGCACTGTTGCTGGACAAGGCCAAAGATAATAACGCATCTTGTTCAGTAGGCCCCTTCATCCGGCTATTCGATGAAACCTACAACCTGGAAGATGTCCGCAGCGCCGAGGTGACTCTCACCATCAAAGGTGAAGACGGCTTCCAGTTGAAAGAGATCAGCCCAATGAGTTTGATCAGCCGTGATGTGCTCGATCTGGTCTCCCAGACCATTAGTGAACATCATCAATACCCAGATGGCATTGCCTTGTTTACCGGTACGCTGTTTGCCCCCACCCAAGATCGCGGCGGTGAGGGTCAGGGCTTCACCCATAAAACCGGCGACATCGTCTGCATCAGTTCCGAAAAATTGGGCCAACTAGAAAATCGAGTGACCTTCACCAATGAAGCCCCGCCATGGGAGTTCGGCATCACCGCATTGATGAAAAACCTGAGTCAGCGCGGGCTTTTGTAAATATCTGTAGAAAAAATCGTGCAAGCTTGTTTATATCCTCGAATTCTCGCTGGTCACCAAGAATAGGATTAGTCAACATAGCCATGGACTATCGCATGCTGGGCCGCTTACAGGAGGCGCTTGAAGTCAGCAATCAAACATTTCGTTTCAATCCCGATGATTTAAGCGCTCACCTGTCTTTGGCCATTACATACGGGTTATTAGGCCGCGAAGCGGGAGAGGCCGTGAAGCCGCTGCGGAAGTTCTCAAAATAGATCCCGATTTTTAGATTGAATATTTCACAAAGACCGTTTCGATCAAAGATCCGGCCAAAATTCCAACATGAATTTCGGATTCCAATTGGGAAAAAATCGAGACAGCCGTCCGGATCCGCGAACACCCTGCTCACCTGAAAAAACACCCCACCTGTCCAACCCGATCAATGGTCAGGCGTATGGCATCACCCACCGCAATGGGAACAGAGGGAGCGGTTGCTCCGGTTAATAATCAAATCGACCACCAGCAGAACTGGTGGTTTAATTCAAGGCAATTAAAACTCAACCTTATCCAGGCCTTTCAAATCCAGAATATCACGGGCCTCGTCGGGCGTGGCGGGCTCCAAACTCAACTCTTTGGCGATATTGACCACCATACGCACCTGATCCGCACTGCAGGTGGCCGGTTTACCCTTGCCGGCATAAAGGGAGTCTTCCATCCCGACTCTAACATTGGGGGCCCCCATGGCCATGGCCGTGGTCGCTAAAGGTATCTGATGCCGGCCCGCGCCGGCCACGGACCAGGTAAAATTGCCTTTCCCGAGCGTGTCAACGGCTTCTTCATACATCCAAAGCAAATGTTTGATGGAAGGGGCCATCCACCCCACCAACGGACCGAACACGAACTGAAGATGAGGCGGTTCTTTTACCAGACCCTCTCTCAAAAGCCAGGCCACGTATCCGATATGGCCCAACTCGTAAAGCTCAAATTCAGGCTTGGTATCTGCCGCTAACATGGTCCTGGCGTACTCCATATCGTCCCCCAGGGTCGGAGGCATCAATATCTTGTCCCGGGTGCCTTCCAGATAGTCCCGTTCCCAATCATATTTGAATTTCCCTTCATACCGGGAAGTCAATTCAAACATCCCCAGATTGAAAGGGGCGGGATCGAAGGAGCACATCTCAGGTTTCAATGTGCTTATGGGAATCAGCTTTTCCTGAACGGTCTGGTTGGGTCCACCCCCCGTGGTGGGCAGAAGCACCAGATCACACCGGGATTTGATCCCCCCAAGGACCTCCTTGAACACGGCAACATCGGCGGTGGGTTTTCCGTCTTCCCGTTGCCTTACATGGATGTGGGCAATGGCAGCCCCCGCCTCCCATGCCTTTACCGCATCCTCCACGATCTGTTCCGGAGTCAAAGGCAGGTAGTCGCTCATGGCGGGAATGTGTATGGCGCCTGTAATAGCGGCGGTAATAATAATCTTACTCATGATGATACTCCTAAAAATCTAACAAATTATCAAATTAGCGATTCATGGCCATTCGGCAACGATGCAGAATGGAAAGGACCTCAAAAGGTTCTTCGATAAGCCCGAACGTCGGCACCCCTTTGGGCTCAAGAAAAGCCTTGGCTTCCTCTACATATTTCTTGTCACCGCTGAAGGTAACATAAACGGGCTTATGAGGATACTCCTCAGCCACTTGAACAATGAACTCCAGGGAGGGAATACCTGTCCCTTCCGTAAGCATCACCACCGGCACCACCGCATCAATATTGGGATCGTTCAAAACCGCCCGCATCCCTTCCCTGTAACCAAATTCGATACCGTGAGAGGTGGCTGAAGGCCAGATATCCACAGGATTTCTCATGCGGATGTATGGCGGACTGATTTCCTGTAACCTTTTGCGATTCTCCTCTTCAAGCTGCGGGACCTGAAGTCCCAGCTCGTTGTGGCATAGATCCGAGAGCACCACGAGCATGGCCCCTGAAGGCGCCAGAAAACTCACTCTCGGCCCCCGGGGCAGGGGCATAACCGCAAGGGCCTTAGCGGCCATGAAAAGATGGGAATACTTGCGAACCCGTACAATACCCGCCTGTCGAAGCGCCCCATCGGTCACCCGATCATCGGAGGCCATTGCCGCAGTATGGGCCACGGCAGCCCTGGCCCCTTCACGGGTACTTCCTCCTTTTAAAAGGATAACCGGTTTTCTCCGGGTAACCTTCCCAGCCACTTCAAGAAACCGTTTAGGCCTTTTAAAGCTTTCCAGGTACATAAAGATGGCCTTGGTCTCCTCGTCCTCTCCAAGGTATTCCAGGGCCTCGCTTTCATCCACATCCAGCTTGTTGCCCAACCCCACCACCCGAGCCACCCCAAAGTTTTCGTGGGTGAGAATATGGCGCATGGTGTGGGTAGCGAAATTCCCGGTTTGGGCAATATAGGAGATGGGACCCCGGGGAATCTTTCCCAAGGGAAAAAAGCTGGATGTGAACCCGTGGGGGGTCGAAATATGGCCCGACGTATTGGGTCCTATGACCCGAATTCCCGTCTCGCGGATGAGCTCAATAAGATCTTTCTGGAGATTTTCCCCGTCCTGATCCACTTCTGAAAAACCCCCGGCGGCCAAAACAACCGCACTGATCCCCTTTCGAGAGACCTGGCGAAGGGCATCCAGGTTTAATTTGGCGGGAAGAATAATGATGGCTAAATCAATCCCGTGGGGAAGTTCCTCAATGGTGGGCGTGACTTTCTTCCCCAGGATTTCCCCGCCCTTTGGATTCACCAGATAGATTTCCCCAGCAAATCCGTTGGCCAGGATATTCCGGATCACATCATTACCCGGTTTCCCGGGCGTTCCGGAGGCCCCGATGACAACCACATTTTTCGGTTCAAAAAAGCCTTCTAAATGTTTGCTCAAAATCTGTACCTCGTCTTTGCAATTTCCGTTCACCGGACCATGGGCCCAGCCTATTCGTAATATATTTTTTAGCGGAATGAGACCAGGGCGTCAACCGCAACGGGCCTGCCATCCGTTATTACCAAGGGATTGACATCAATACTTTGAATCGCGTCATGCTCGAGCCCGATCCTGCCGAGTGCCATCAGGCTATTCACCATGATTTCCCGATCAACTTCTTTGAGACCCCGAATGGCATCCAGAATCCTGTGTCCTCTGATTTCCTTCATCATTTCCAAGGCATCTTGCTCATTAAGGGGCGCCACACGAAACGAGACATCCGCCAAAATCTCAGTAAAAATACCCCCCATTCCAAACATGACGCAGGGGCCGAATTGCGGGTCCCGGGTCATTCCGATGACCAGTTCCCTCTCTCCTTTTATCATTTTCTGGACCAGGAATTTATCCGCATCACCGGAGCATCTCTCCGTCAGAAGTTTAAATGCCTCTTCAACATCTCCATCATTTCGAAGATCCAATTGAATAAGGCCTTTTTCTGTTTTGTGGGTAATCTCTTCGGAGCAAAGTTTCAAAACAACAGGGTACGCTAAATCCTTTGCGGCCCGCTGCGCTCCACCAAGACCATCCACCATGGTCTCTGCCACAACGGGGATGCCATAGGCCGAAATGACCTGTTTGCTGTCATATTCAGAAAGCGCCTTCTTATTATTTTTTCTTGCGGATTCAATTAGATCCAGAATTTCTTTCACAACTATCCTCCTGAATTGTTTCATATAACTTGAATTCTTATCTAAATATTGCAACTGAAACAAATTCTTTCTTGACTTTTGGATTTTAAATAATCCATAGTATGTTACATGTGATAACATCTGATTTCTTCTCTTGTCAACCACATTTATTCTTATTGACAATGGGTGTTGATTGACATAATAAACATTAACTCATCAAGTCATCAGATCATTAGATGGCGGGTATGGCATTTCTAAGATTATAAAAAACGTAACACCGTATTATCGTCCACGAATTGAAACATCAGGGGTCCGGAATCCGAACCTGCGACCTGAGATTTCCAAGTCCGCTACCATGTGTCGGGCATCTATTTGGAAACCTTGTAGCACATTCCCGGATCATGATGTTCACATGAGAAAGGAGGTGTTCTGGGAAAAAGGGCGCGTGTATATGCGGGTGGAATTTTTAGGGTTGCGTGGCGGCCAGCTTAAATGCAATCCTACATGTATCATTAACACATTCATACCTGGAGGTAATTAAAGATGAAAAGATTGTTTACCGGAATTTTGGCAGCTTCGCTCGTGTTTATTTTTGTCGGGATTGGCGGTGCCTGGGAACCCAGCGAAAAGGGATATCAAGGTGCACCCAGACCTTTTTTATGGTCACCGGTTGTCAACAAAATGATGGACACCATGAAATACAAGAAGAAACCACCCTACACCATCGGGTTCTGCAACACATCCATCTCCAATATATGGCGTGTGGCCCTCCTCCATGAAATTCAATACTACGCCTCTCTTCATAAAGATTTGATCAAAAAGCTGATCATTACCGATGCCAACGATGACCCCACCAAACAGATCGCCGATATGCAGAGCCTCATACAGCGGGGCGTGGACATTCTGCTGGTAAGCGCAGGCCAGTCCGCAGCCATGGACCCGGTCGTGACCCGTGCTATGAAAAAAGGGATTCCGGTAGTCATGGTGGACCGGCGCGTTACATCGGATAATTTTGTCAGCTTCGTCTATGCTTCAGATCTGACCATCGGCCGCTGGATGGCCCAGTGGACAGTGGAACAACTGAATTATAAGGGAAACGTTGTACTGTTGGCAGGAATGGCCGGGGCCAGCCCCGCCGAAGAGCGTATCCGCGGCGCCAAAGAAGTCTATATGCAATATCCCGGCATCAAGATTCTGGATCTCCAGTACTCCGATTGGTCCCCTGCCAAAGGCAAAAAGATTACGGCTGCCTGGATACAGAAATACGGCAAAAAGATCGATGCGGTCACTTCCCTTCACGGATTGCAGGGATGGGGCGCCGTAGAAGCCTACCTTGAGGCGGGATGGGATCCCAAGGACATTCCGCTTCAGACCGGAAGCGACCTGAACGGCCAGCTCCAACTGTGTCACAAAAACAAAATCCCGCTCATGATTATCCATTTCCCCCCCATAATGGGTGGGGCGGCCCTGGAAACGTGTCTTGATGTGTTACAGGGAAAGACGGTCCCCTGGATGAAGCAAGTTAGAAACAATCTTATCGTGACCAAGGGTTATGAGACCAAATCGGTGAGAGCGGATAAATATGTGTATCAGGAAGTGAAAATGGAAGCGGCGGGCGATCTCATCCTCTCCGTTGATTTTCCTTTTCCATACGATGCACACAACTTCAAGGTTGATTATCCTAAATAGGAAAAACGCCTGAATTCTGTTTTAGAATCGGCTTTACCCCGGGCTTATAATCAATGGCCGGGGTAAAGTCGATATAGTAACAGAGCGGTAAACAGAGCCAATAGGCCGAAATTATTTTTTAGCCCTAAACTTTAAAGCCCTGCTGCACAGGATCATTATTGATGCAAGATATCATGCTTGAAGTAAAAGCCATAACCAAACGCTTTCCCGGCGTCACAGCCCTTCAGGATGTGAATTTCAACAACCGGAAAGGGGAAATCCATGCCCTGGTCGGGGAAAATGGGGCGGGAAAATCAACCCTCATTAAAATTATTGCGGGAGCCTATCAGCCGGACGATGGAGAGATTTTCTTTGACGGCAAAAAGGTTGTCTGGGAATCCCCCCACCAGAGCAGAGGAGAAGGGATCAGCGTCATCTACCAGGAATTCAACCTCTTCCCCGAACTCAGCGTCTCCGAAAACATCTTCATGGGCAATGAGCTCCGCAAAAAGTTCCGATTGCTCGATTTTACAAGGATGAAGCGCGAGTCCCAGGAAATCCTGGATCGGTTCGGACTTCATCTGGATCCTAGCCAGAAGGTCAAAGAATTGTCCGTAGCCGAGCAACAGATGGTGGAAATCGCCAAAGGCATGTGCAACCGGACGAAACTGTTTATCCTCGATGAACCCACGGCCGGCATTTCAGAACGTGAAGCGGATGCACTTTTTGAGAGGCTGCACCTCCTCAAAAAAGAGGGTGTCTCCATCGTCTACATTTCCCACCGCCTGGGAGAGATCTTCAAAAATGCCGATCGTGTCACGGTTTTGAAGGACGGCCGGTTGGTAGACACGGTGGACGTAAAACGGATCGATCGAAACAGGCTGGTCTCCATGATGGTGGGCAGAAATCTTGAAGATATCTACCCGGCAAAAGCAAAGGATTTGGGGGAAGAAGTTCTTCGTGTTGAAGATCTAAAGATTGGAAACACGGTTAAGGGGGTAAGTTTCTCTCTTCATAAGAGAGAGATCCTCGGTTTGGCGGGCCTGGTGGGAAGCCGAAGGACAGAACTGGCCCATGGGATCTTTGGAAGCCTCCCCATGGATCATGGGGCCTGCGTCCTAGGGGAACGGGCATTCAGTGCGACGACGCCCAGAGAATCCATCGATTACGGCATTGCATTCCTCACCGAAGACAGAAAGAACGAGGGGCTTGTATTTGGACAGAGCATCCAGGCCAACATCACCATGCCGACCTTGTCCGATTTTGTAAAGAAAACCCTCATCAATGCCCAGGCGGAAAAGAATGTGTGTAAAAAAGAAATGGAGAAATTCTCTATTTCCGCATACGGCACGGAAGCCTTTGTGGATAACCTCTCCGGCGGAAACCAGCAAAAAGTACTTTTCAGCCGATGGGCCCGGGCCTGCGGCGGCATACTCATCCTGGATGAACCCACACGGGGGGTGGACGTGGGGGCCAAGATGGAGATTTATAAAATCATTAGAGGTTTGGCCGACGACGGGATTGGAATACTGCTCATAAGCTCTGATCTACCTGAAATCATAGGAATGTCTGATCGGATCATTGTTATGAAAGAGGGTTCCGTCACGGGCGAATTGGCGCAAAACGAGATCCATGAAGAAGCCATTATGCATCTTGCAACCTTGAGCCGATCTGAACAGACTGGAGACAATAATGGCCGGAATGCAAGGTAAGGGCCTCGGTTACATTACTCAATACGGAAAAGTTCAATGATAACCACATCCGCAATGAAGCGTTTAAGGATAGATCCTGCCATCTGCATCGTATTCGGGCTCGTTATCCTGCTGGTCATCTTCGGTTATTTTATCAGTGATCGCTTCGGAACGATTCAGAATCTCACCAATATTCTGGAAAACTCAGTTTCTTTAGGGCTGTCCAGCCTGGGTCAGACCCTGGTTATTCTGACAGGAGGAATCGATCTTTCCATAGGCGGCGTGATCAATCTTACCTCCTGTCTGACTTCCGGCATCATCAACGGCGACAGCAGACTCGTGGTTCCGGTCATTACCGGGGTCTTGCTCCTGGGCATTCTGATCGGCTTCATCAACGGATCATTAACCGTCTGGCTGGGTGTCCACCCCTTGATCGTGACCCTGGGCATGTCCATGATACTGCAGGGGATAACCCTCATGTATACGCTGGCTCCGCCCGGTGCTATGCCGCTCTCCTTTGACTTCATCGCCTATGGGAGGGTATTCGGGGTTCCCTTCGCACCGGTGGTTCTGGTCCTGATTTTTGTCATCATGGGAGTATTTCTGAGAAAAACCAAGCTGGGCCGACACGTCTATGCCGTCGGAGGGAATGCTGAAGCGGCAAGACTCTCCGGGATCCGACAAAACCGGGTGGTCATTTTCGTCTATTCGGCCTGCGGTTTTTTTGCAGCTCTTACCGGAGTCTACCTGGTGAGCCGAATGGGCATTGGAGACCCCCGTATCGGCGAGTATTACATGCTGAGTTCCATCACCCCGGTGGTTGTGGGGGGGACCATCCTGGCAGGCGGGAAAGGCGGGGTTTTAGGCACCCTTATCGGGGTTTTTCTTATCATTTTGCTGAGAAACCTTCTAAACTTTATGGATATCACCTCTTTCTATCAATGGATTATTGAGGGGCTTATCATCATTATCGCAGTCTCGTTTTACATTGAAAAGAGGAAGCTATGAGCGATTCTACCATTTCCGTAAACAGAGGAGAGTTATCGGTACTGCGTCGCGCCATCCCTTTCTTTCAGAAATACGGTCTTTATGTATTTCTGATCATTCTCCTCATTGTGGCCTTCTCGGTTTCACCGAAGTTTTTTTCACCCCGGAACATTCAAAACCTTCTCACCGACGGTGCCCCACTGGGAATGGCTGCTTTGGGACAGACCTTTGTCATCCTTACAGCGGGGCTGGATTTGTCCGTGGGCTCTCTCATGAGCACGGTGGCGGTCATTGCCACTAGCATAAAACCAGACAACGCAATGATATTGCCCATATTCCTGATCTCCATATGTTTCGGCGCCCTGGTGGGATTCGTCAATGGCTGGCTGGTAACCAAGCGGAAGGTTTCACCCTTTCTGGCCACCCTGGCCACCATGATCGTTCTTCAGGGTATTCGATTTGCTTATACGAAGGGAGCGCCCCTTTCCGGACATCTGCCGCCCGGATTTCGCGTGCTGGGCACGGGAACCCTGTTTTCCATACCGGTGAACCTGGTTGTCCTTGCTTTTTTGATTTTGGTCTTTGCAATTTTGCTCTACCGCTCATCCTACGGAAGAAAACTCTATCTTGTGGGAGGCAATCCCCGGGCCGCTTTCCTGTCCGGTATTCACTCGGACCGGATCATCATCGCCGCCTATATGATTTGTGCAATCCTCGCGAGCATTGCAGGGTTGTTTCTCGTGGGCTACGTGGGAAGTGTGGACAATTGGGTCGGAAGAGGTTATGAATTGGACTCCATCGCAGCAGTGATGATGGGGGGCGCTTCTTTTAAAGGCGGAAAAGGAGGCATTTTTGGATCCATCGCGGGGGTGTTGGTTCTCATCGTGATCTACAATCTGGTCCTGCTTTTGGGATTTCCCATTCAAGCCCAGTTGGTAGTGAAAGGATTGGTCATTATTCTCGCGGCTTCGTTCTATTTGACGCGCAGCTATTAAGAGGTTCATGTTCAGAATAAAATTTTTAGGAAGGAGGCTTGGTAAGAAGAAGGTTTTTGTTATTTAGAAAATCGCCTTGAACGATTAGAGAAAGGAGGATTGGTTTATGGGAAATTTGGATTATTTTGCTCCAACAGATGTTGGAGAAGCCTTGAAGTTTCTCGCCGAATATGGCGAAAAGGCAACCGTTTTAGCTGGAGGCACAGATCTGGTACCCAGGATAAACTACTATGCGTTATGTCCGGAAGCCCTCATGCATATCGGGGGACTGGGACTGGATTACATTAAAGAGGAGGGCCCAAAGGTCATAGTGGGGGCCACCACCACCTGGACCCAGATTGCAGAAAGTACCATTTTGTTGGACAAAATGGGCATTCTCACGGGAGCGGCAAAACAAGGGGCTTGCGTGGCCGTAAGAAATGCCGGGACCATTGGCGGAAATCTGATGAATGCCTCCCCGGCTGCTGATTTAACCGCCGCCTTATTGGCCCTGGATGCAGAACTTTTATTGAAGAGTTCGGATTCGGAACGAATGGTTCCCGTCAAAGACTTTTTTACCGGACCCGGAGAGACCGTTCGAAAAGCAAATGAATTGCTTGTTGAAATACACATTCCCGTTCCTGCTGGACAGACTTCGTTTTTCAAACTGGGTCGCCGCAAGGCTTTGACCTTGTCGGTAGCCAACGCAAGTGTCCACCTCGTCATGGACGGAAAGCAATGCAAGGACGCCAGAATTTGCCTGGGAGCAATGGCGCCCACACCCCTTCGTTGTTTAAAGGCCGAAGCGTTCATTCAGGGAAAGGACGTGGATGGAAACGTGATTTCGGATTGCGCTGCGGAAGCAGTGGCTGAAAGCAACCCCATTGATGATCAGCGTGCCACGGCATGGTACCGTCAGAAGGCTGCGAAAGCCCTGGTGGCGCGTGCTCTTGCTCAGGCTGCCGGTGTCGAATATTAGCCAAGGAGGCATATAGACCATGAAACAAATATTAGCATTCACTTTGAATGGCTCGCTTGTAGAAGTCCTGGTAGAGCCGTCTGATACCCTCCTGGATGTCCTTCGTGAGCAATTGGGCATTATGGGCACCAAGCGCGGGTGCGACTCAGGAGATTGCGGCACATGCACGGTTCTGATCAACGGAGAACCCATGCGATCCTGCTTGGCCCTCGCCTTAACGGTCGCCGGTCAAGAAGTGGGCACCATCGAAGGGCTGGAAAAAGATGGAGAACTGGCCCCTTTGCAAAAGGCTTTTCACGAACACGGTGCTTCCCAATGCGGTTTTTGCACTTCCGGCATGATCCTTACGAGCAAAGCCTTGTTGGAGAAAAGTCCCAATCCTTCACGGGATGAAATCGTGGAATACATGTCTGGAAATCTTTGCCGGTGCGGCACCTACGTGGAAGTTATTGAAGCCATTCAATCAGTCGCCAGCGGTGAGGGAAAGGAGTAAATGTCATGACGGAATATGTGGGAAAAGCCCTTCCACGATACAATGGGCTGGGACAAGTGAACGGCACTGCCGTATTTGTTGACGACATACAAATGTCGGGCATGCTCTACGCAAAGCTCCTGCGCAGTCCGGTAAGCAAGGGAACAATCAAAAATATCGATTTTAGTGCTGCTCTAAAAATTCCGGGGGTCGTAGGGGTTATAACCGCCGACGATATCCCCGGACAGAATCTCTGCGGCACCTATGGGGATCAGGCGGTTCTGAATCCCAAAGACATCCGGTACAAGGGAGAGCCCATCGCGGCAATTGTGGCAAAGGATGAAGATACGGCTGCAGGCGCCCTTTCGGAAGTAAAGATGGATATCGAAGAGCTTACACCCGTCTTCGATATGTTCGAAGCCATGAAACCGGACGCACCCATCGTGCGGCCGGAAACACCCAGCAACCTTTTTGAATACCTGCCCGACGTAACGACCCGCGTCATCAAAATCGGGGACATAGAAGCCGGATTTAAAGAAGCGGATCTCATCGTTGAAGGGAGATACACAGAAGGCGTTCAGGATCACTGTGCCATGGAACCCCAAGTCTCCGTTGCCTGCATAGATGATTCCGGTCGTTTGGAGATCCACACCCACAGCCAGTGCGTAAACCTGCAACTGGGAATGTTGTGCGGCATTTTCAACCTCCCCCAAAGCAAAATCAACTACATGGGAGGCCGAACCGGAGGTGGATTCGGCGGGAAAAATGAGATCAACTGTGATCACATTGCCGGACTCGCAGCATTGAAATTCAACAAACCGGTGAAATTCAGACTCACACGGCAAGAGGAACTTCTCTATACTGGAAAGAGGGGCGCATGGGTCTTTGACTATAAGACGGGGGTAAAAAGCGACGGCCGCATCGTGGCTTCACAGATCAAAGAATACCACGACAGCGGTGCCTATTGCGGGTTTTCCCCCTATGCAACGGAAAAATGCGCAATGTTTGCTTCAGGCCCCTACTATATCCCCAACATTCATGTTGAAGGTCAGACCATATTCACTAACAAACCGGTGGGTATCTCCATGCGGGGTTTCGCCATTATCAATGGCCAAATTCCCGCCGATGTTCAGATAAGTCGAATTGCCGACAAACTGGGCATGGACCCGTGGGAAATTCGGTTCATCAATGCCTTTAGAGACGATGATATCGGCGCCTCCCAATATGTGGTTCGGGCAGCCGGCGCCATAGAGGCCATGAAGAAGTGCGCTGAACTCGCAGGAATTCAGTTGCCTGAAAAACTCCTGCAAATGAGCTCAAGGAGGAGGTAGACTCATGAAAAAGAGAGGTAACGGCATTTCGTTGGTCTTGCATCCTACGGGCAACAAAGGAGCAGGTGATCCAAGTCAGGCGGCGATTCAACTGAAGCCAGATGGTTCATTCACTCTTATTATCGGCTCCGTTGATCTCGGTCAGGGCTCCACTACCATCATGCGGCAGTTCGCCGCTGATGAATTGGATGTCCCCATTGATTCCATTAGCGTGAACAACGCAGCCGGAAATATTGCGCCCGTATGTACAGGTAGTTTTGCCAGCCGGGTCACTTTGGTTGCGCCCCATGCTGTCCGTATTGCCGCGGAAGACCTTAAGAATCAAGTTTGTCTTTGGGCTGCGGAACAATTTGAAGTGGATGTTGTGAATGTAGTTTTCGCCGAGAACAAGGTCTCGGTGAAGGACGATCCTGAAAAGGTAATGAGCATGGCGGAAGTGGGTGAAGGTGTTCTCGGCAGTGCCAATTATATCATCGGCACCGGCGCGTGGTTCGCAGCCCCTTACACGGACCATGATCCCGAAACAGGAAAAATGGAATCCGTGGGTGCCATCTCCTTTGGCGCATGCGTGGTAGAGGTAGAAGTCGACACCGAGACGGGTGTGGTGGATGTTCATAAGACCATACAGGTCTGGGAAGTTGGAAAAGCGGTCAACCCACTCATGTGTAAGATGCAGATCCACGGTGGGCTGTCCATAGGTTTGGGGTATACTTTCATGGAAAATTCCATGCCCTATTACCCGGAAATCACGCACTCTCCGGGCAGCTTGGCGGACTATCAGATCCCCACTTTCGCCGACTACCCTGAAGACACCTCATGCGCCTTCGAAGAAGTTCCGCATCCGATGGGTGTAAAAGGGGCCAAGGGTTTTTCAGAAGGCTCGTCTTCTGCGCCCATACCCGCTATCATTACTGCAATCCATGATGCGATTGGCGTATGGATCACCGAGGTTCCCATTAGCCCGGAGGTGGTCTTAAGGGCCCTGGAAGAAAACGAAAAAACAAGTTGATTTCATGCGGGGTCAATACAAATTAAAATGGCCAAAGCCGGGGGTGAATGTTGCTTCCGGCTTTGGTCGAAAATGAGGGTGTACTTAACGTAAATCTGAAACATTTGAAATCGGTTTGATTGGAAAAAACGCTTTGAAGGCTTTATAATGGTTATGGCTTCACGGCGGAGCTTTGGATGACTTTAGAAAAGATAGAAAATAAGACGCTTCGACAGAGAGTCTACGAAGTGCTTAAAGAAAAGATGATCACAGCGGAAATTTTGCCCGGGGAGAAGATTAGTCTTCGCTCCTTGGCCAAACAGATGGGCGTGAGCCTGTCACCGGTTCGGGAAGCGTTGCTGCAGCTCGAATCAGAACGGATCGTGGTTATCGAAAGCAACAAAAGCATTCATGTCAACAACCTGACCCTGGATGAGATGGATGAGGTTCTGAAACTCCGGATTATGTTGGAAACCCTCGCCGCAGAGACAGCCTGCGATTCTCTGCCCGATTCCCTGATTCCCAAACTAGCCGGAATGTTAAAGAATATGTACGAATCCATTGATGAACCCAGAGTCTATTTGCGACATAACCAGCACTTTCATTTCAGCATCTACCGTCAGGCAAACTCACCCATTCTTTTCGATATTATTTCAAATTTGTGGATGCGGATCGGACCCTATATTTTCCTTTGTGCGCGGGAAAAACAGGATGTTTTGCTGGCCATGAAACATCACCAGGCCATTTATGATGCCTTGGGATCGAGGGACAAGCCCGGTGTTTCCAAAGCGATAGAAGGTGACCTTCGTGCCGCGGCCGTAGTAATAAAGAACTCTCTAAACCCCGGCCTTTGAATCGAATCGAATTTTAATGGAAAGAAACCTAATTTTTCTATTGCACGTCAAAGGAGATAAGGACTCATGAAGGTTCAAGTTTGGCTTTGGGGTCACCTCACTCAATACGTTCCGGATAAACAGAAGGGGAAATTCCGGGTAGTTGAAATTCATGACGGCGCCACCATAAGAAATGTTCTGGATCAATTACTGATTCCCGAATGGGCGGTAAATCTTTTGTTCTTAAACGGTGACAATGCAACCGATCGTGAAACACTGGAAGATGGAGACCGGATGAGTGCCTTTCCCAGATTGTTGTCGGGCGGTTGATGGAAATGAATTACGGCAGAATCAATCAATAAAACCCTATGGGCCAACCGGGAGGTACCATTCATGACGATACGAGTGGAAGGCTACAATCACGTGGGAATTGTAGTGAAAAACCTTGAAGTATGTAAGCGGTTTTACGGGGACATCCTGGGTTTGGAAGATGCTCCGAGGCCCAACTTCAATTTCCCCGGCCATTGGTACCAGGTAGGCCCGAACACCCAACTTCACCTGATGGTATATGATGAAGTGATCCCTGACACCATGCGGCATTTCGCCCTGGAAGTGGAGGATTTTTCAGACGCTTTAGCCCACCTGGAGGCCCACGGCATCCCCATCGTGGAGGGCCCAGGCAAACGGCCCGATGGATCTGATTTTCTTTTCTGCAAAGACCCGGACGGGAATTTAGTGGAACTCACCAGACATTAAAAAAATCAAATAGATATTGAGGGATCTAAGGGCCTAATCTATTCATGTGCTTAAGGGACCGTTCAGCAAAGATTGCCCACAAAACCAAAAAACATTTAAAGATGATGGAGAAAATATGTCAATTAAAATTGAATGCATTTTAGAGTGTGAAAATCATCTTGGAGAAGGACCTGTATGGGATGTTGAGGAAGGGCGACTTTATTGGGTAGACGGCACCGGTCCACGCCTGGGTAAAAAGGCGGTATGGCGAATGGACCCGAAAACCGGAAAGGTGGAAAATTGGGATCTTCCGAAAGATATCGGTGCCCTTGCCCTGCGCGAGGGAGGGGGCGGCGTAATGGCCATGTGTGACGGCTTTTACTTCTTCGATTTTGATTCAGGAGAATTGGAGTTGATCCAAGAGGTCGAAGCCGAAATCACCCGCACCCGGCTCAATGACGGTAAGGTCGACCGGCGGGGCCGTTTTTTTGCTGGTGGCATGGACGACAAGGAAGAACTCAAAAACTGCGGCCTCTGGCGTCTCGATCCCGATTTGGTTGTCACCAAAGTCGATGATGGGATCATCTGCACCAACGGACCCTGCTGGAGTCCGGACGATAAGATCTTCTATCTGGCGGATACCTTTCAAAATGAATTTTGGGCCTATGATTACCATATCGAAACGGGGACCCTCTCCAACAAACGCATTTTCGCGACGACACATGACGATGCCGGTGTAGCGGACGGATCCACCATCGATGAAGAAGGGTGTTTGTGGAATGCTCAGGTCATAGGCGGCGAACTGGTCCGATACGCGCCGGACGGATCCGTGGAACGTCGTATCGGAATGCCTGTGAAAAACATCACCAGCGTCATGTTCGGTGGGGATAAACTGGACGTTCTTTACGTGACCTCCATGGCGCGTGTCAAGCACCCAGCGGTTCACGATATGTTCGCCAAACAGAATAAGCCCCAGTTTCTCGCGGGCAGCCTCTTCGCCGTAACGGGCCTGGGTATCTGCGGAATTCCTGAACCCCGCTTTGCCGGTTAGGATGAATATCGCCCTGTCCCACCATCTTATGGACAGCGGTTTATGACCGTTTTAATTTGGCGGAGGCACGTCTTTCAATCAGATATTTTCCGGGCGTATATCCGCAGCTCTTGCGTATGACCAGCTGAGGTTCCAGAATTTTTCGGTAAAGAGAAGACCCTTGGTCCGGGTTCTCGATACGTTCAATGAGGCGTTTGGCCGCCAGCCGGCCCATCTTCTGGGATTTTTGTGATATGGTGGTGATCTCAATACGTTTGAGCGAAGTGGTCTTGATATTGTTGAATCCAACCACGGCAATTTCACGCCCCACCTCCAAACCCGCATCCAGGATGGCCTCGGAGGAACCCAAAGCCATATCATCATTCCCGCATACAATTGCACTGGGCCGCCGTCCATTTCCTAATTTCAGCATATCCGACGTTGACTCATATCCGAACTCTTGAGAAAAACTCCCCTTCCGAATAAATTCGGAATAAATTGATATGCCGTAATCGGCCGCGGCTTGAATAGCCCCTTCGTACCTTTGAAGGCCCGGACTGAGATTAGCAGGCCCCCGCAATACGGCGACTTTGCTGTGGCTCATTCGTATCACATGCTCGGCGGCCAGATACCCGCCCTTGAAGTGATCCACAATAACGAACTCCAGTTGTGGACAATCATATACCCTACGCAGAAGGCTTATGACCGGAAACCCCTCCTCCACCAACCGGGGCAGGTTTTGGGTGCCCAGCACGCCGGAGGAAGTGATGATGCCGTCAATACCCCTGGCCTTGGCATTTTCGATTTCCCGGGCCTCGAGATCAGGTCGTCGTGAGTGGAAATAAGGCTCAGGGAGTAACCGTGCTGTTGGAGCACCGTATCCACGCCCCAAGCCAATTCCGGGAACACCGAATAATTGTAAGTGTTGGGGATGACCATCCCGATACAGCGGGATCTGCGTTGCACCAGGGAACGGGCCTACCTGGTTGGGGGTGCAATGGGACTCCTTGATGATCTTGAGAACCCGGTCCCTGGTTTTGGCGCTGACCCCTTCTTTGTTGTTCAACACAATGGAGATGCTGGAGATACACACCGTGGGCCAGTGCCGGTGGTTTCATCTGGGGCAGCTTTTGGCGGTTTTTAACCTCCCGAAAAGCAAGGTGAACCTGATCGGCGGCACCGTGGGAGGCGGTTTCGGAGGGAAAAACGATATCCACTGTGACCATGTGGCAGGTCTTATGGCCCTCAAAATCCGGAAACCGGTCAAATTTCGCATGACCCGGAAAGAGGATTTCCTCACCTCCACCAAACGCGGTGCATACATCTATGACATGAAATCCGGAGTGAAAAAAGACGGGACGGTTACGGCCCATAAAATTCGAGTGGTCCATGACATGGGTGCCTATAATACATTCGGTTCCTATTCCGTGGATAAAATGAGCACCTTTGCAGGTGGCACCTATGCCGTACCGAATATCTGGTACGATGGGTACGGCATCTTTACCAACAAGCCCGTTGCCAGTTCCATGAGAGGATATGCCATCCTCAGCATGCTCTTTCCCCTTGAAACCCAAATGAACATGCTGGCCGAAGCCATCGGCATGGACCCTTGGGAAATACGGTTCATCAATGCGTGGCGGGAAGGTGATACCACTGCAACACAACATAAGATTGTGGCGGCGGGACTGATCGAATCATTGAAAAAGACGGCGGAAATGGGCAGGATCACATTGCCGGAACATCTGATGGCCATGAATTCCAGTGGGAGGGTATAGCCATGATAAAAAGAGGTGTAGGTATTGCGAGTGGAGGACATCCCACGAGGATGCATGGAGGTGCCGACACCAATCAAGCCCAGATCAGTTTGGAAATGGACGGGTCCTTCGATCTTTTTAATGGGAACCGTAGACATCGGCTAGGGGTGTAAAACCTCCTTCCGGCAGGTTGCCGCCGAAGAATTGGATGTCCCGGTTGAGTCCATTGTTTATGTGAACACGGATACCGATACCGTACCCATGTGTCTGGGGGGTTTTGCCAGCCGTGCCATGTTTATCGGAGGAAATGCCGCCATTGCCGCTTGCAAAGATCTCAAGGAAAAGATAAAAACATTCAGTGCCCCCATGTTGGGCGTTGAGGCGGATCAACTGGAGATCGGTGACGGCAAGGTTTTTGTCAAAGACGACCCCGAGAAAGCTCAGACCTTGGCCGAAATCGGCGGGGCCGCCAATTTCAGCGGTAATTTCCTTGTGGGCACCGCGCCTACATGCCGGAAGGGGGGCCTGAGGCCGAGATTACGGATCCTGAAACCGGGGCCATGCCCCATCTGGCCGCCATTGCATACACCACCTGTATTGTCGAGGTAGAAGTGGACACGGATACGGGCGTGGTAAAGGTCGTGAAAGAGATCCATGCATACGAGGTGGGCCGGGCCATTAACCCGCTCATGCGTAAGGAGCAGATCAACGGCGGGGCCGCCATGGGGCTGGGCCTGGCACTGACGGAAGATGTCCATCCCTATTGGCCGTCCACGGACCATGCGGCGGACGGTTTTGAAAGCTATGTTATCACAACCGCTGCGGATGTGCCGCCGGAAAGTGAGTTTGCGATTCTTGAAAACCCGCATCCGGACGGACCGTTCGGTGCCAAAGAGTTTTCCGAAAGCTCAACCAATGTGCCGATTCCGGCCATCATCGCCGCCATCCATGATGCGGTGGGCGTATGGATCACCCAGTTTCCGGCAACGCCTGAAATGGTTCTGAGGGCCCGGGAAAAGAAACAGTAAGGGGATTTATCCTAAAGCGGCATAGCCGTAATTTTCAGTTGTCAGTGATCAGTTGTCAGAACTGGAGGTTATTTTGAAAGCAGAAGGGATCGAACGGCATTCAAAAGGTTCCTTCAGAGAATTGAGAATAGATTAATACCAACAGGCTTTTTCTGACAACTGACAACTTTCTTGTTTTTTGTGACAGAAAACCAGGTGATAAGGCATTAAAGATTTTAAAAAATTCAATAAAAATAGAGGAATTGCCATGACAACGAACAGCGACCGAAACGAATCACGCTGGCCATTGGGTGTGGTTCCCAATCTGGCCATGGAATTGCCCGATGAAATGTATGCACTGACCCTTCACCGCGATCAGTATGGGCCCCCGGCCGAGGTCGTCAAACTTGAAATCATTCCCCGACCGAAGCTTACGTCCGTGGATGCGGGTCGGGTTCTGGTGGCTGTCCTGGCAACGGGCCCAAACTTCAATACCAATTTTGCGGCTCTGGGGCTTCCGGTGCCTGTGTTCGGCAAGGGAGACAGCGCCACCCTCCATATTCCCGGAAGCGATGCCCTGGGAATCGTGGTGGAAGCCGGGCCGGCGGTTACCAACGTCAAGGTGGGCCAGGCGGTGATTCTGGATGCATGGACCGGAAAAAACCTCATCCGCGGATATGAAACCCACAACGGATTCAACGCCCAGTTTGCCGTGATGGATGAGATTCGAGCCATCCCCATTACCGAGACCCTCGCTGAACATTCACCGGAACGCCTGGCAGCCATGATGCTGACCCACGGTACCGCATATAGAGCTGTTGTAGAGCGGCTTATGGTGCAACCCGGTGATTCGGTACTCCTCATGGGGGGCGGCAAAGGGACCAGTTTTGCTGGCGCCCAGATCGCCAAATCCCTTGGCGCACGGGTCATTTTAATGGGCTCCAATCTGGAGTTGGGCGCGGAACTGATGGAAAGAGGTATTGCCGACGCCTTCGTGGACCGGCGGAAGATCCCGGCGGAAGTATTCGGACTCATTGACCCGGAAACGGATTTTACGGAATGGATGGCGAAAACCGAAAGTTTCAGAAAGGCGGTTTTTGACGCCAACAAGGGACAAGCCGTGGACAAGATCTTTGAGCATACGGGCGGCCTTAACTTCCCCTTGCTGGTCTCCGCCCTCCGGGAAGGGGGCAGGCTGGAATTTTTCGGCGCCACCGGAAAAGGGATGAAGGGGGAATACAAGGAGACGTTTTTCTATGATGATAAACGCTTTGTGCTGGACGCTCGGTGGGCCTGGATGCGCCAGAAACAGATCATCTTCCGCAACAGCGAACCGGATGTCATCTTTTCGGAAATCAGTCTGTTGCCCGGTCGAAACGGTCTCATCTGGGGGGCCGATGCATATGCCCTTTCTTTTGCGGAAGCGGCTCTAAAAAGAAGCGCAAAAATCGCCGTCATCGCTTCCCGAACCAAGGAGCAAGAAGGGATCTCTGCCCTCGAGAGGATGGGGATTCCGTCGGCCAATGTGATCGATCGAGACGGACTCATGCTTCCGCCCGATATGCCCGACCCCTTGACCCAAGAGGGGACACCCAACCCGGCGTACAACCCTGGGTTTATGGACCATGCCAAGATCATCGGGAAGGCGCTGTGGGAGATTTTCGGGCCGAGGGTCAGCCCCGACTTCATAGTTGAACGGACGGATCAAAGCACCTTGCACTTCAGCACCTTCCTGGTGAGAGACCATGACGAACCGGACGAAATGCCCTGCGGCATTATTGTGGCACGGGGCAAAAGCAACCTCTCTATCTTAGGTTCCCATATGTACCAGGATGCCCAGGCAAGGGAAGTGGTTCGGTTGCTTTCGGAGAAAAGAATCGTGCTGGCCCAGGAAGACCTTGACATTACGGATCTGGCCGGCATTCCCCATATCCAGCAGAAAATGTTGGACGGCGCCATGCAAAAACCCAAAGGGGTGGCCCTGGTTCAGGCGGATCGGGCAGGCCGTTCCATAGCAGAATACGAATCCGCTTTTCTGGGGGAAACCCTCAAAAAGGCGCGGCCCGATGCCCATGAGTACCTGGATGTCCATTTGTGCAATGAGGTGGGCATTATCACCCTGAAACGGATCGATGCCCTGAACGCCTTGAACCACGATCTGGTGGAGCAGCTGGGTGCTGTGATGGAGGAAGTGAAAGCGGATGGTACGCTTCTGGGAAAACCGGTTGGGGCCATCATCCTTCGGGGGGCCGGCCGGGCATTCGGCGCAGGCGCCGACGTCACCGAGTTCCATGGGAATACCGCCAAGGGTGTGGCCCGTATTGCCGCCGGGAATATCAGCGTGCTCTCGGATATGGAAAACCTTTCCATTCCGGTCATCGCCCTGATCGACGGATTTGCCCTGGGCGGGGGTAATGAACTGGCCATGAGTGCCCATTATCGTATTGTCACACAGAACGCCCTTCTGGGACAGCCTGAGGTCAAACTGGGCATTTTCCCCGGCTATGGCGGAATGCAGCGGCTGCCCAGGCTTGTGGGTCCCTTAAAAGCGGCTGAAATGTGCATTAACGGGGAGTCCATTGGTCCCCGGAAGGCCGTTGACCTGGGTCTGGCGGATGCCTTTGCACCCGCCTCAATGGCGCTGACCCGGGCTTTTAAGGGGGCGCGCCGGCATATGAAAGGGGAAATTCGGTTGGGCGCCAGAAAGTGGGATCAAATTGCCGCGGAGCAAAAAGAGGAACTGGACGCGCTTTTAAATACGGAGATGGCGCGGGGGTTCTTGGCCGCCTCACCACCTGATGCCGAAACAGCAAAGGATATAAAGCTTGCCAGGGAATACGCTGCAGGAAAGACGCTTCAAGCCATGCAATTCGGTTATGAAAACGGTTTTGTGAAAGGGCTTGAAAACGATGCCCGTCTCTTTGGTGAAGCCGCGGCTTCCGCTTCGGGCCAGGAGTGGATCGGCCGGTTTATCAACAAGGATCCCCTGCAATCCTCTTTCCTGGCCTTGATGCCTGAAAAGAAGTGATTCCAATAAGGAGAAATGATTATGGAACGGATTAAGGTTTTGCCCGCGGCCAAACGTGGAAAAATGGAAGCTGAATGGGGCGGGTTAACGTGGAATGCCAGTGAGGCCCTCGGAAACGCCAAAGGGTTGACGGTAGGCCAGTGTCTTCTGCTTCCGGGTCAGCAAAATCCCCGGCACAGTCATCCCAACTGCGAAGAGGTGCTGGTGGTTATGGAAGGCACCATTTCCCATACCATCGAGGATGGAGAAGTGATGCTTCGGAAAGGGGATACCATTACCGTTCCCGAAGGGATACCCCATCAGGCCACGAATGTTGGGGAGGGAAATGCGCTTCTATTCATTGCCTTCTCTTCGGCCAATAGGGAAACACAAGGTGAATGACAAATGATTTTCAGCTATCGTCCGTATTCAACAGATTTTTCCGGACTCCAAAATTTTTCCTTGTCGAAGGATCAATCTGTGGGTAATACAGGGTAGAATTTCATCTTCATGATGCGTCACATAGACCAGCCTGGTGTGCGTGTGTCGGCCGATATATTCTATCATGTCCAGAATTTTTTGACGATTGGCTTTATCTAAACCATCACAGGGCTCATCCAGGAACAGCAACGTCGGTGCTTTGACCAAGGCACGAGCAATGAGGGTTAATTTACGCTGGCCATAGGAAAGCCGACCGAAAGGATAATCCACCAGATCTTCGATACCCAATGTTGTGATCCATTCCATGGCTGTATTACGCTGATCCTTACTGCACGGGCGATAGAGCCCCATGGAATCATAGAATCCTGAACAAACCACCTTAAACACTGGAACATCTTTTGGATATCTGGCCTGAAATTCCGTTGAAACCAACCCGATCTTTTTTTTGACCTCCCATATGCTGGTACCGACACCCCTTTTCCTGCCGAGCACATGGACATGATTGGAATACACTTGGGGATTGTCACCTATAATCAGTTTTAAAACGGTCGATTTCCCTGCTCCGTTTTCACCTAAAATCAACCAGTTTTCACCGGCTTTAACGCACCAGCTGAAATCATCCAGTACCACCGTATCCCCATAGCGAACTGTTACATGATGCATGTCAATAAGCGACGGGGCATTTTGTAAAAATCCAACCTCAGGCTCTGAAGCCCTTCCCTGTTGTGAAGACGGTAAATCAGGCAATTTAACAAACGGTAAAGACCGGTTTTTTTGTTTCACTCCGTTTGTCATGCCCGTTGAACAAAGAACCGCCTCTTTCTTTCCCGCAGAACATATTTCGCCGTTATTTATGTGGAGAACATGGCTAATTCCGGGCAGGATCTCCTCAAAACGGTGGGTGATCAGTATCAACCGCACACCGCTCTCTAAAAGATCGTTCAGGTTTTCCATCAATGATTTTCGGGAACGTCCATCCAGACCGTTAAATGGTTCATCCAATATGAGAAGTTTCGGTTTTCCCATGAGAGCCCGTACAATGATCACCTTGCAAAGCTCCCCCGAAGAGACGCCACAAATATCACGATCCAGGATACGCCTGATGCCCATTTTGTCGGCCAGATGCAGTAACCGGTTTTCGAATGCAATCGAATCGGTTTCATTTTTATCCATGCCTCTGGCAACAATATCCCTCGGTGTGGTCTTTTCATCTATGCGGCCGCTGAAATCCCGGAAGCTCTCTTCCAACAACTCGCGCTCGAAAATTTCACGAAACAGTTCCGGAGACGCATATCCCACCGGCAGCAATTCTAGCGTATTTCCATCTCCATTGGAATTGCTCACATGATGAACAACGGATCCTCTGACCACCGGAACACGGCGGAAAAGGGCCTTGGCCAGGGTCGTCTTTCCCGATCCATTGGGGCCTACAATGGCCCAGTTTTCATTGGCCCTGATTTCCCAGGAAGTATTCCTAAGATAAAGTCTGTCATACAAACGGACGGAAATATTATTGAGCGTAATTAAAGGTCTATCTTTCACTATGAAGAATCCTATAACCATAAAAACCGTTTTCTTTGAATGCGTTTGCTTTCAAAGGAACGGGGATCTTTTCAACCAAAAAAACTATTCAGCCGGCGCATCAAAGGGCAAATCCAGCAGACCGTTTTCCAGAATAAACTGTACAGCAATTCGCGTGGACCTGCCCACAACATCGGTACATTTGTCCCGGTGGCCACCGGCTTCTTCAAATTTATCGAATTCGTCTTTATCAGAGATATAGTACGGTCTTCCAAATTTTTTGATCTGAACATCGCGACAGATAATGGAACCCAGATCTTCCAGAAATTTCAGAGTGTACTCCCTTACCAGTCTGAAATTTTCAAACCGTACCCCTTCCGGATCCTTGAAGTTGGACCGTTCACGACCCAGAAGCTGACTGATGGCCAGAACGCCCGCCGCATAACCGCCACAGACACTGACACCGCACAGCCCCCCGCCCCCTGCAAATCCGGTGGCGGCCTTAAAAACACCATCGTCCTTTATATTCAAGGTATCATAAATGGCGCCCAGCGCCGCCTGTGAACAACCCCGATAAACCTTTTCGTATTCAAATCCCAGATCGTACGCTTTTTTAATCAGGTCTTTAACGGTTTGGTTATTTTCCATTTTTTCACCCTTTTCAACGTTTAACTTGTGTCCATCCACAAATGGCTAATTTGCCCGATTTCTGCGTCAGGCTCAAATTTTAGTCCTCGAAATATTTCTGTATATTCCTGCGGTTAAAATTTTCTCATTCCTTGAACTCGAACAAATTTTCTCATTCGTGGATGGACACAAACTTATTGATCCATAATTAGCTTTTTCCGATTAACCTCTGATTTTCTGGTCAAATAAACCGGATATCAGATTTCCTGAACTGTCAAATTCCAATCCCACCTCCGCTTCATCTATCATTGGACTTTCTTTTCCTTTGAAGAAATCGAGGCACCCCACAGAGACCATTAGATTTGTCAATTCAAGTGTGTTCTTGATGTGGACAATACGGATGTCTTCCCGATGGTAGGGTCGCAGGGTTTTCAGGGCAGCATCAATGGCTTCCCGGTCGGTTTGAAACGACAAGGGAATCTTGGCCGATTCCGGACAGCAGGCGGTAATGGCATTCACCAGGGTCACATCAACATCCATCTTGTCCAGCAGGCGCCAGGTGGTAAAATCCGCCTGACCGATCCCAAGGCCACTCCCATCGCTCCCTTCCGTTAAATCTCTTACGAAAATTCGAGTGACCTTCGACCATGGGCGTTCCACCCCATAAGCACAGACATCCCGCCCAACCACACATGGATCAATCCCTTCGCCGCTGATATCTTTTCCCATCTCGTCGATGATGAGAAGATCAATTTCGTCCAGGGGTAAGGTCGGCAGCCAGTCACGTGCTGTCTTAAGGAGTTAACTTTCTATACGCTCCACTTCATGACCCAGAGCCATTTTGACCCGCGCCGTTTCATGGTCCTGATTTTCAAGAAGGCATACCCCGAACAGAAACGGACTTTTATCCAGAAGCGCCTTGCCCGCGGAGCTGATGATCTCATACTGGGATTTGACAACCGCCAGTCGATGATAATGTTCGGCTCCTACCCGATTTCCCAGACCGATGGCCATCATCCTGATGATACCGCTTTCGGTGAGGCCGATGAAGTTGGTATGGGGTTTAATCCGGTTAATAAGTACAATACCGTCGGCATCATGGGCCATTCGGTCCAGGAAGAGCGGAATGCCGTTCACCTCACCCATGGGATGGGGATAACATCCATGGTGGCCCTTACCGGTACGCCCACACTCTCTTCTGTAATACCCCGATGATGCAGCACCGCCATCTGCCCTTCCGCCGTGGCACCGCCATGGGAACCCATGGCGGGGATTATAAACGGATCATAACCCGCTTCTTTTAGCCGATCCGCAACCGCCTGCACCACAAGAGAGAGATTGCTGATCCCCCGGCTGCCGACATCGATGGCTATTTTTGACCCTGAAGGCAGATTGAGACCGCTTTGAATATGCTGCCATTCCCGGCCTATTTCATCTAATACCTGAACTGCTGGGGCACTTTCAAACCGCTGCTGAACCCTGCGCATGGCAGGCAGTGCGGTTATCACCCAATCACCGGAATTCATAGTACTTCCTCCAAATAATCAGTGTCTGTTTGATCAGGACCCTTCGAGAAGCTGGTTCAAAAATTGCGCCGTGGTATAAATTTTGAATTTCTGCGCCCTCAGTTTGGCGTTGTTCAAATTGTGCACGCAGGAATTACACTCCGTCAAAGCCACTTCAGCACCGACCTCTTCCACTTCTGCCAGACGTCTTCGAGCCATGGCAATGGAGTTCTTGGCAAAAGCGCCGCGTACTCCGCCCCGGCGCCGCAGCAGAGGGCATCGGCCCGGTTTATGTCTCATTTCCACAAAGTTGGGGGCAAACCGCCCGATAATCTGTCGGGGTTCCTCGTAAATACCGCAGTGCCGGCCCAGATCACAGGGGTCATGGTAGGTGACCTTCTGATCCGTTTTAACGCCCAGATCAAAATCTTTCAGAAACTGGCTCACGTGAATGATATCGATCCCCTGTTCCTTGAGTACGCCATACTCGACTTTGTTATTATCCTCCGGTTCATCTTCACCATAGATGTTGCTGTATTTCTGTAAAACCCGGTTTATCCCCTCAAATGAAGCTTCAAAATGTGACTATGCCGACCAATAGGACAGTTGGCAAGAGTGCTCGACGTATCCGGGTGCCGATCTTGGTTGCATCCACTCACCATTTTGGGGTAATCTGAAAAAATATGAGGATATTACTATCGATGGGCTACTTTGAATCTTTCATGCTCCTAAACAAAGAAGGAATGTAGCATAAATAACGCGACAACAGGCTTGGACGAAGGACCAGCCTTGTTTCCATCCATAAATGACCCTTTTCCCCGCCTGCTGCGTTCGCTATTCGTCACATATTGGAGCGTCGGCCGGTCAGGATTTGACTTCAATATTCGAGGGTTTGTCGGGAATACAGTCTTCCCCGTCCCCAGGGCAGTCTATGAGGCACAGCAGTTCCACCGGTTCGTCTCCCACCGGGCATCCCCGGTGGCGTTCGCTTTCGTAAAAAAAGACCGTATCCCCGGGGCCTGCCTCCACGGATTCCCCTTCTTCATTTTCAAATCGCATGCACCCGGAGAGGATGTACGGCGATTGAACATAGTTGTGGTTATGGAAGGGAATATCTTCCAGGGATAGACCGGGTTGAAGGGTATATTTTCGAAGTGCATAGGTATGGTGGTATTTTTCATCCCCCACTTCGTTACTGAAAATCCATTGAATGATCATTTAGCCTTCCGGAAAACCGAAGGCCATTTCCACATCATCAAGTCGCCTTAGTATCATCACTAAATCTCCACTATGCTTTCGATTTCCCTAAAAGACCGAATTTTTTGATGTTCTTGTCAGCCAGTGCCTGGATCTCGGCGATTTCCTTCTCCCCTTCGGTCCCAAAAAGATGCCGAAACCGTTTCTGCCCTCTGAGATACGCTTCCACCGGAACCTGTTTCTTGATCTTTCTCACATGGGTGATTTCACCTTCTTCCATCTCAAAGAGGGGGATCAGCCCGCTCTGTACGCCCATCCGGCCTACCTCCAGGGTGTGGTCCGACGGAAACCCCCACACTGACGGACAGGGGGTGTCCACCTGTATATACCGGGGGCCGCGGAATTCCATGGCTCTTTTCACCTTTTTTTGCAGGTCCTTCACATAGGCCACCGAGGCTGTGGCCACATAGGGAATGCCGTGAGCCGCCACGATCATGGGGACGTTTTTCTTCATCTCCACCTTCCCGACGGACTCTTTTCCCGCGGGATGAGTCGAAGTGGCCGCATAGAGGGGCGTGGCCCCACTGCGCTGTCCACCGGTGTTCATATAGGCGCCGTTGTCCACGCAGATGTAGAGCACGTCGTCCCCCCTCTCCAGCATGCCCGACAGAGCCCCGAAACCGATATCAAAGGTGGATCCGTCTCCCCCGATGCCCACGACCCTTGTGGTATTCTTTTTCTGGGCTCGAAGGGCGGCCGCAACGCCTGTGGCGATGGACGGGCCGTTTTCAAACAGATGATGGATCCAGGGAACCCGCCACGGGGAATACCCATAGGGGGAGGTGAAGGTTTCAAGGCACCCGGTGGGGGTGACCACGATCACGTCTTTTCCCGTGGCTTTCAAAATATGCCGGACCGACAAGGCCATGCCGCATCCATGGCAGGCCCGATGCCCTGAAACAAACAGATCTTCCTGTTGTGCGTCTTTCTTTGCCGTCATTTCACACTCCCTATGGCACGATCGTCGGATTCAGGCCGGCCCAGTAGGGCTCCCGCAGGAAAAACCCCGATACCTGCGCTTCCTTCACCTCTTCGACGATCTTTCTGATTCTTGACTCATTGACATCCCGGCCTCCAAGGCCCGCAATGACATCCACCACCAGCGGTGCGTTGGGTGCTCCGTAAAATTTTGCTTTCAGGTCCATGCCGATGGCCCCTTCGCTTCCGAGCGACAGGTTGGCATCCACCACGGCCACGGCTTTGGCGCCTTTCACAGCTTCCCAGATTTCTTCGTATGGAAAGGGCCTATAGCTTCGTATTTTTACGAGGCCCACCTTATCGCCTTCGGAACGCAGGTTGTCCACGGCGTCCTTGATGGTTCCCGTCATGGATCCCATGGCCAGAAGAATGACCTCTGCATCGTCCGTCCTATAGGACTCGATCAGGCCTCCGTAATCACGACCCGAGATTTCGGCCCATTCCGCGAAAATCTCTTTGATCCGTCCTTTTGCGTATTGCATGGTCTGCTGGACCGAATACCTGAGTTCCATCACCATGTCTTCTTCTCCGATGGACCCCCATGTTTTGGGATTATCCACGTCCAGAAAATCCGCCGGTTGAAAGGGAGGCAGGAACCGGTCCACATCCTCCTGATCGGAAAGGCTGATCCTTTCGTAGGAATGGGTCAGGACCCAACCGTCCATGCAGACCATCACTGGAAGGATGATTTTCGGATCTTCGGCGATCTTAAAGGCGGCGATGTGCGCATCGTAGGCCTCCTGGCTGCTCTCCACGAAGAGTTGAATCATTCCGCAGTCCCGAAGGCTCATGGTGTCCTGCTGGTCCACTTGAATGCTGATGGGGGCGGAAACCGTTCGGTTAACCCCGGTGATGACAAAAGGGAGCCGCATGCCGCAACTGGCATAGAGGACTTCCGACATGAGGAGTAATCCTTGTGAGGAGGAGGCCGTATAAGCTCGACTTCCGGCGGCGGAAGCGCCGCTGATGACGCTTGCGGCGGAAAATTCGGAATCCACCCGCACATATTCGGAGTCCAGATCGCCGTCCGCCACAAACTTGGCGATCCCCTCCACGATATGGGTTTGAGGACTGATGGGGTAGGCCGATATGACCTGGGGCCGGCAGGCCTTTACGGCCAGAGCCACCGCCTCGGATCCCTCCAATACTTTGACAATACTCATGTCACTTTTCCTCCCTGATCATGGTAATGGCGTCCGCCGGGCATTCATAGGCGCACAATCCGCAACCCTTGCAGTAATCATAATTAATGATGTAGGTCTCTTCCACCACATGAACCGCGCTATCGGGACACACGCTTTCGCACTGGCCGCAGACCTTGCATTCTTCCATATCCAGTACCGGTCTCTGGTCTCTCCAACTTCCGGTTTTATACGCCAGGGACGTCCCGCCCCTGACCACGGCTCCGATCGTTATTTCCATTCTTCACTCTCCTTGCAGCATCTGATAGCTTCGTTCCACGACCTGAGCGTTTTTCTCTCCAAGGGTCCCGGGGAATTTGCTTCTGACCGCTTTGAGAGCAGCTTCAAGGCTCACCTCCCCGGTCATGGCCGAAAAGGCCCCCAGGAGCGCCGTATTCATGATGGGTCGGCCCAGGATCTCACGAGCCAGGTCTTCCGCTGAAAAGGTAAACACCTTGAAGTCCCCCTTGAGTCCCACTTCTTCGGTGGTCTTATCCGTATTTATCAGGACCATACCGCCGGGCTTCAATCCTTCCAGCACATCCACTTCCTTCAGGATGGTTACATCCTGTACGATCACATAGTCTGCCTTGCTGACCCTGCTCCTGAGCCGAATGGGACGGTCGTCCAGGCGGCAGAAAGCCATGATGGCTTTTCCCCGCCTCTCTCCTCCTCCTCCTAGGAATGGAAAGGCCTGGCCATACTTCTCGTCCTCCAGGGCCGCGATGGCCATGAACTGGGCCAGAACCAAGGATCCCTGTCCCCCCCTGCCATGTATACTGATTTCTTTCATTATTTCCCTCAGTGAATATTATTGTTTATGTATTTGGTTTCCGGGTTGAAGATCTCGGCAAAAACCGGGTTTCTATGTCCCAATCAAAACTTGTTTGAGTTCATAATTCGTTCCATGACGTCCCCCAGATGGTCCTGCATGCTACTTTTGGCCGTTTCCGGATCCCGGTTGAGGATGGCGTTATAGACGCTTTCATGAAAATTGTAGGTTACGTGCATCAATTCCCGCTTATCAACGGCCACATCATAAAAAATCCGTTCGATCAGCTGTTTCATGAGTCGCCGGAGGATTGCCACAATTTTCATCATGATCTGGTTGTCGCAGCTTTCGGCTATGGCCACATGGAAACTGACATCCTTTGCTATGAATTTGTCAAGATCATTAGACTCTATGGCTTTGCCCATACCGATCAAGGATTCCTCGATTTTCAAGATCTTTTCTTTGTCCCCTTTTTCGGCAGCCATTTTGGCCACAGAAGACTCTATCTCAAGCCTCGCTTCAAGAAGTTCAATGGCCGATTCCTTTTTTATGGTGAGAAAGGAATCCAGGGAACTCATAAAGTCTCCCGGCGTCAGTTTTCTGACAAAGGTCCCGCGACCCTGTTTTATCTCTATGAGGCCCATGAGCTGAAGCCGATTGAAGGCCTCCCTCAACGAGGCCCGGCTGACACCCATGGTCTTTGCCAATTCATCCTGAGAGGCGAGCATATCCCCGCTCTTGAACTGGCCTGTACTGATTTTTTCCTCGATTTCCGCAACGATCTGATCAATGAGGCTCATCTGTTTTAGCATCACAATGTCCCGTCGGTACTTCCAAGGTTTATCCTATTGCTTTATGGTCTAATAGCTGTCAAGGCATGTCATCTAATGACCAGATGACATGATGAGATGAAGCTTTTTACCTCAAGCAGCATTTGGTGTCAATTAAGAAATTGGGTGCTTGGCAAAAAAATCAATTTCCAGATTCACAAGGCTTTGTTTAGCAGGTTTAGAGGTTTTTTAATCCATATATCCATTGCCTTTCAAGGGAAACCTTTTCTTGAAAAACCGTGCTCTATCCCACAATTTTCTTGACAGGAAAAACTGTTTGCGATACCAAAACGCCATATGATTCGGTCATCAGATGATTAGACTTAGGCCTTGGCGGGAATTTCAGGGTTTTAATCAACGCGATAGGGGAGGGTGGTTCTGAAATACAGAACCCGGTTTATCATTGCAGAATTATTTTCTTGACATATTCTGTTCGTGCATTGCAGGATGATGCTCCCGGTCATTGTTCAGCTTTTTTAAAAATAGGCCTTTGGGGAAAGGTCGGATCCTTAGAATTTTGGAGACCCCGTGGTCGAAAACGAGCTCAAATACCCCGTTAAGTCTCTTGAGAAAGCCCTTTCCATTCTGGAATTGATGATTCTGGAAGGCAGGAATCTGGCCTTGACGGATATTGCTGCGAAATCCGGTCTTGGGAAGGGCACCGTACATCGCGTTTTAGGGACCTTGAAGTCTAGAAGATTTGTTCATCAGGATCCGGATACAAAAAAATATGGATTGGGTATTCGGGCACTCGAAATGGGGTCTGCCGTTAAAAAGGATGAAATCCTGAGAAAAGCCATGCGTCCCGCCCTGCGAGAACTTTTTAGCCAGTGTAGAGAAACCGTCAATGCCGCAATCCTGGAACATAATGAAATAACCTATATCTATCGTTTGGAGTCTGAAGAACCGTTGCGGTTTTCCCTGCAGGTGGGCTCGCGATTTCCGGCACATTGCACATCCACGGGAAAGATCATGCTGGCCGATCTTCCGGATGAGGAGCTGAGCAGGCTCTACGGAAATGGGGACGATCTCTGCAAGCTGACGGAAAACTCCATCGGTTCTTTTAAACAACTCATGGAAGAAATCCGGGATCTCCGACAAAAAGGATTGGCGTACGATCTGGAAGAGACCCTTGCGGGAGTGAACTGTATTGCAGCAGCCGTCCGGAATGCAAAAAGGGAGGTGGTGGCCGCCATCAGTATATCAGGGCCCAAGGAGAGGATGACCAAAACAAAAATGTCCTCTTTTGCCTCCCTGATCACGGAGGCCGCCGCGAAAATTTCAGAGGAACTTGGTTTTCAATAATATCCAAATTTATTTCTTAAGGAGAGGAAAAAATGAGCAAACAGATTGGGATCATTGGTGTCGGTATCATGGGGGAGCCCATGGCAAAAAACCTGATCGATGCAGGGTTTGAGGTGACCGCCTATGACGTTAATCGGGAAGCAGTGGATAGGGTGGCCGCCTACGGGGGTAATCCGGCCTCCTCCCCCAAGGAAGCTGCAGCGTCGAAGGATCTGGTGGTGACCATGTTGCCAGATGATCGAATTGTCCTGGAGGCCGTCATGGGAAAAAATGGCGCCATGGAGGGGATGAGTCGTGGGACAATTCTCGTGGATATGAGTACCGTTTCACCAGCCACTTCCAAAAAGATTGCTGAAACCCTCGAAAGCAAAGGCATGGAGATGCTGGACGCACCGGTTAGTGGCGGGGATGTGGGTGCAAAAGAAGCCTCCCTGGCCATCATGGTGGGAGGAAAGAAGAAGGTTTTTGACAAGGCCTTGCCTGTTCTTCAAAAGATGGGGAAAAACGTAAGTTATGTGGGCGATCATGGGGCCGGAGAGGTGGCCAAGGCCGCTAATCAGATCATTGTGGCCCTCACCATCGAAGCGGTTGCCGAGGCCTTGATCTTTACC
The DNA here is from genome assembly GCA_018644785.1 of Deltaproteobacteria bacterium. Next base: position 42,266 of record JABGPV010000001.1, read on the forward strand.
AAGAAATCGGGGGTAGATCCGGAAAAAGTGAGAAATGCTCTTTTGGGCGGATTCGCCCAAAGCCGTATTCTGGAACTTCACGGTCAAAGGATGCTGGATCGAAACTTTGAACCGGGGGGAAAGGTGAGGTTGCACAAAAAGGATACTGAGATTGCCATGACTTCGGCCAGGGAATTGGGCATGTATCTGCCGGGAACGGCCCTGGTTTCTCATCTGTGGAATGCCATTGCCGCACAAGACGGATTGGATTGGGATCACTCCGCTATCGTAAAGGTCCTGGAGACCTTGTCCAACACGGAAGTCTGTCCTGATTAAGGTCTATAAGGAGCGTGAGAATCCCATGGTTTTCGGAAATCCCCCCTGGACCAAAAAAGAGTGGCTTGAAAAAAACCCCTTTGTGCTGGGCACTTTTATTCAGACTTCCGACCCTACGGTAGTGGAGATTCTAGCATTGGCCGGGTTTGACTTCGTGCTGGTGGACTGCGAACACGCGCCTCTTTCAGCCGAATCCATGAAGGGGTCGATGATTGCCTCTTCCGCCGCAGGGATCGTTCCCGTGGTTCGTGTGAAACAGAACAACGCACCCCTTGTGATGGAGCCCCTGGATTCAGGGGCTTTAGGTGTGCAGATCCCGCATGTGAGAACGGCGGAGGACGCACATAATGCCGTTACCTTTGCCAGATATCATCCCATGGGGGAGAGGGGTCAACCCGCACGTGCGGGCAACCCACTACTGTCCCGAGGACTTTCAAGCGTACATGCGATGGTCCAATGAGAATTCCCTGGTGGTGGTACAGGTGGAAGGGGTTGAAGGCGTAGATCATATCGGTGAAATCCTGGAGGTCAAAGGCCTGGACGTCATTTTTTTGGGGCCATACGACCTGTCCCAATCGGTGGGTGTCCCCGGAGAGGTGACCCATCCGGCGGTGGTGGACAGAATGAAAGAGGTCATTGTCAAGGCAAATAATAAAAGGGTGGCCGTCGGGACCTTTGCCGACAATGCTGCGGCTGCAGAAAAATGGATCGACCTGGGGATCCGGTACATGGTGATCGGATATGAAACCAGAATGTTATTTCAGGGTGCCAGGGCCACGGTGTCGGCGCTAAGGCCTTAGGAGGGTGAAAAAGATGGAACAAAAAAGCAAACAGATCAGAAAAGACTGGATCCAGATCGACGCCCTCTCATGCGGAACCGGTTGGAATGAAAAAGACCTGTCGGTCCCTCAAATCATGATCGAGGACGTCTTCGGAAACAGCCATCCCGGGAGTGTTCATCTGGACAAATTGGCGGCGGAAGCCTCCATCGCCGTGTACCAGGAAGGGGGAAAGCCCGCCGGGTTCCACGGGACGGACATTTGTGATGGCTGGGCCATGCTCCATGACGGCATGAACTATATCCTCCCTTCACGGGAAGTTCTCTGTGACCTGGTGGAAGTCCACGGACGGGTGATCCCCTGGGACGGGGTGGTGGTCATCTCCTCCTGTGACAAATCCATCCCCGCTCACCTCATGGCCGCGGCGCGACTCAACATCCCCGCCATTCATATTCCGGGGGGCAGCAATCGTATCGGTCCCCATATGGGGCATAGCCTGTTGACCGGGGATACGGCCACAAAGATGAGGCAAGGTGAGGATGTCTCTACCGAGATTCGGGACTATAAACTTACCGGCTGTCCCGGCGCCGGGGCCTGTCAGTTCATGGGGACGGCCAGTACCATGCAATGTATGTCCGAGGCCCTGGGCATGGCATTGCCTGGCGCGGCCCTTTCTCCGGCCAGTATGTTTGATATTCGAAGGCAGGCCAGGGAAGCAGGCCGACAGATCATGGCCCTTGCGAAAAAAAGGATCAGACCTGAACAAATCCTAACCAAGGCGGCCTTTGAAAACGCTATCAAGGTTCACGCAGCCATCTCCGGTTCCACCAACGCCCTCATCCACCTGCCCGCCATTGCCCATGAACTGGGCATAGAGATCGATGCGGACCTCTTTGACCGGGTCAACCACGAAGTTCCTTACCTCGCCAGTGTTCAGCCTTCCGGCCAGTACCTGAGTGAACTGTTCTGGTACGCCGGCGGCATTCCCCGGGTACAAAAGGAGCTTCGGGAAATGCTGGACATGGATGTGATGACCGTTACCGGGAGAACCCTCGGAGAGAACCTGGATGACCTGATTCGAGATGGCTTCTTTCGTCGAGGAGAAGGGTTCCTGGCCAATTACGGTCTTAAGAGAGAGGATGTGATCCTCCCCCGAGAGCAAAGCAAGGGATTTGGTTCCATTGCCGTATTAAAGGGGAATCTGGCGCCGGAAGGGGCCGTGATCAAATATTCGGCCGTACCTTCGCATATGCATACTCATGAAGGCCCAGCGAGGGTGTTCAACAAAGAAGAGGAGACCCTGGCTGCCATTATGGGTGGAAAGATTGAACCGGGATCGGTGGTGGTGCTTCGCTACGAAGGCCCCCGGGGCAGCGGTATGCCCGAAATTCTCGGATGCACCGAAGCCCTTGTCACCATCCCTGAGCTGAGTAATACGGCCATCGTTACGGACGGCCGGTTTTCCGGAGCAACCCGAGGGCCCTGTGTGGGGCATATTTCGCCTGAGGCTGTCCGGGGCGGACCCATCGCCCTGGTGGAAGACGGAGATCTGATTATCATTGACATCCCCAATCGGAACCTCTCTATCGTGGGGGTGGATCGCAAGCCATTGGAGCCGAAGGCTGTGGAAACGATTCTCAATGATCGCAGGAAAAATTGGAAGGTCCCCCCTATGGGGCATCCAAACGGGGTCCTCAAGCGATATGGCCTGCAGGCTGCATCAGCCATGAAGGGCGCTTATCTGGAGATGTAAAAAAAAGAAATCCACATGGAAGCCACCGATCGAGGTTGCATCATGGGACCGGTGAAAACAAACCGGGTAAAGTCTTGCCTAAACGGGAAAGGAATGGAGGTGATAAAGAAAGCTGTAAGGTCGAGTTGCACGGGAATGTTTGTCAAACAATGAGGAACAGAAAAAAGGAGATGAGTCTATGAAAAGATCGTATTGGTTTGTTGCTTTATTGAGTCTGTCCATATTGGTCTTCTCCATGGGAACTGCCATGGCTGAAGGAGCCCGATTGGGAATTGTGGTTCCGCTGACCGGTCCGTACGGAACCTATGCTGAAGAAATGAAGCGGGGATGTGAAATTGCAGCCGCGGAAATCAATGCAACCGGTGGCGTCTTGGGAAAACCCGTGGAAATCATCACGCGGGACTCCGAATTGAATGCAGGTATCGCCCTGCGGCGTTTTAAAGAAATGGTACAGGAGGACGGAATCAAAACCATCGGAGGAACCCTTTCCGGCGGTATTTCTACCGTAGTCAACGAGTGGGCATGCAAAAACAAGGCCCTTTACATGACCTTCTGTCATACCAGTTTCCCCTTGGGAAAAGAAAACTGTGGCTATAGTTTTACCACCGGCATTATCCCTTACATGAGTGGTGTGGCCGTGGCCAAATACGCTTTTGAGAATCTGGGCAAAACCTGGATGAACATCTCCGCTGACTACAGGTGGGGCCATGACCAGCTGGCCGCCTGGATGGTTACCAGCGACAAAATGGGCGGAAAGATGCTCGGTAACATCTACACCCCCCTTGGAACCCGGGATTTTTCTGCTTATATCCCCCAGATCATGGCCAAAAAACCGGATATTCTCGTGCTGAGTCTTTTCGGAACCGACCTGACTTCCGCCATTAAACAGTTTGCTGAGATGGGTCTTTCCAAAAGGCTCAAGATCGTCTGCCCGAAGACCGCCATGGCCATTGCCAAAGAGTGCGGCGCTGCCTATGACGAAAACGTCTATGGCGCGGTGACCTGGTACTGGACTGCCCAGGATTACTATACCAAGGCCAAAAAATTCGTAGACGCCTACATGAAAATATACAAAACCCCACCCGACGCGGACGCCGATTCAGGGTATGTGGCCACCATGGCGCTCTTTGAAGCTATGAGAAAGGCCGGCACCGTGGATGACGTGGATAAACTGATCAAGACCCTGGAAGGTCAGGTCTGGCAGTACAACAAAGGACCCGAGGGCTTCAGGCCATGCGACCATGCAAGGACCTCAAGTGTCTTCGTGGTTCAGGGCAAGGGCGCAAAGGCCGAAGGATGGGATGTATTCAAAGTGATCTCAGAGGTTCCTTACTGGCAAACCCTGGAGTCCTGTGAAAACAATGCCAAAGATTACCCCTATGGCCAAGTGAAACTGCCTGGGAAATAAACCAAACCTTTTGCAAGCCCGGAAGGTTCCATCCTTCCGGGCGACTACTGAGGAAAAAGGATGTTCGATCTGTCTTGGGAAATCGTGGCGATGCAGATGATCTTCGGCCTCGCCCTTGGATGCGTTTACGTATTGATGGCCGGGGGCCTGTCCATTATTTTCGGGTTGTTGGACGTGGTGAACTTTGCCCACGGGACTTTCTACATGTTAGGGGCCTATGCCATCTTTGTAGCCGTCTCACTATGCGGCAATTTCTGGCTGGGGCTCGTGAGTGCCGTGGTGATTGTGGCTCTTGTGGGGGGAGTAATAGAGTGGCTTCTGCTTAAACCGCTGTATAAAAGAGATCCGCTCTATCCATTACTTCTGACTTTTGGGGTTTCCATCTGTATTCCGGATATCATCAAAATATGTTTCGGGCTTATTGGAAAGGTCGTTCCTTACCCTTCCGGCTTCATGGGAGCATTCATGTTGGGGCCGGTTATGGTTCCCAAATACCGCCTGTTTATCATTGTGCTTACTCTGGTAGTTCTTATCTCCCTCTGGCTCTTTCTCAACAAGAGCAACCTGGGGATGATCATTCGGGCCTCCACAAGGGACAGCCTGATGACCCAGACGCTGGGCATCAACGTTTCCCGAATCTGGACCATTGGATTCATGATCGGCATTGGTCTTGCCGCCCTGGCAGGGGCCGTCGCGGCGCCCATGGTGGCCTCTATTCCCGATATGGGGGTGGAAATGACCATTGAGTGCTTTGTGGTGGTGGTGATCGGGGGCTTAGGCAGCCTTGGGGGAGCTATTATAGGGGGGTTGTTGATCGGGCAGGTGGTCAGTTTCGTGGCGCTCTTTGCGCCGGCCTGGTCCAATGTGGCCATTTTCATGGCTATGGCGATCATCCTGATTATTCGGCCCAGGGGACTTTTTGGAGAAGAAGGTAGACTATAGTTTAAGGGTAGAAATGACAAATATGGAAAAACTCACAGACATTAAAAGAGAAAAAGGGAAGGTGGGGTTTGTAGATAAATCGGTCTGGATAACCCTTCTCATTCTGCTGGTACTCCCCTTCCTGATTTCCAAACCGCTGGCCACGGAAATCCTCATCTACGGGTTGTTCGCCCTGGCCTTCAACCTGCTTTTAGGGCACACCGGCGTGCTCTCCTTCGGCCATGCGGCCTATTTCGGGGTGGGCGCCTACGCAGGGGGGATGGCGCTCAGGTATTTCCATGTGTCCGTGTGGACCAGCCTGGTGGTGGCCATGGTGGTCACGGCCCTCGTGGCTGCGGGCATTGGAATCCTGGCCATTAAGAGAAAGGGTGTTTATTTTGCCATGATCTCTTTGGCCTTTGCCCAGATGTTTTATTTTATGGCCCTGTCTCCCTTTAAAAAATGGACGGGAGGTGAAGACGGTCTCAAGTTCATCCCGATTCTGAAGTTGGAATTTCCCTTCCATGTGGATCTTACCAGTGCCTTGCCCCTTTACTATTTCACCTATTTCGTGGTGGGGCTGGCCATCATTGCCCTCTGGAGGATTCTCGATTCCCCTTTTGGCCGGGTGCTCAAGGCCATTCGTGAAAATGAGGTGCGGACCCGGGCTACCGGTTTCAATGTCAACAAGGCCAAATTCCTGTCCCTCGTTATTTCCGGTTCGTTTTCGGGTCTGGCAGGAGCCCTGTTCACGGTGTACCTTGGTTACGGGTCCCTCATGACCCTGTTCTGGATGACCTCCGGATCAATTCTCATGATGACCCTTTTAGGGGGCATGCACACCTTTATTGGTCCTGTGGTAGGGGTGGGGGTATTTATGTACCTGCAAAACACGATCAGTGTCTACACAGATCGGTGGCAGTTGTTTGTGGGCGGCCTGTTTGTTGTTCTGGTCCTGTTTTTCCCGGACGGACTGGTTGGAACCATCAAAATGAAATATCGTGAGAGAAAAAGCCGCGCGTAAGGAAGGAAACATCATGCAATTAGAAACCAACGGTGTGTGCAAGTACTTCGGAGGATTGAAGGCGGTCGACGGAGTGGACTTCAGCCTCTCTTCGGGGCAGTTGAAATCCATCATCGGGCCCAATGGGGCTGGGAAGACAACCTTTTTCAATTTGCTTTCGGGCTTCTACCTTCCCACCAAAGGCGCCATTCGTTTTGAAGGGAAGGACATTTCCAGAAAGAGTATGGATCAGGTGTCCCAGAGAGGGATCACCAAGACTTTTCAGATTACCCAGATCTTTCCCCGCCTGACGGTCTTTGAGAACGTCCGAATCGCGGCCCAGTCCCGGAAGACTGCCTTTAATTTCTGGAGACGTGCCGGCCGCTTCCACGACGTCAACGGAAAAGCCCTTGAAGTTCTGGAACTCGTGATGCTTCTTGATTCACGGGAACGAATTGCCTCCAACCTGTCTCACGGGGAGAAACGCTATCTTGAGATCGGTATGGCCCTGGCTGCGGAACCCAAAGTCCTTCTGTTAGATGAGCCGACGGCAGGAATGAGCCCCGCTGAAACCGTAGATGCGACCCACCTGATTCGGGACATTGCAGACAGGTTGAATTTGACCATCGTCCTGGTGGAGCACGATATGAGCGTGGTGATGGAGATTTCCGATGACATCCTGGTGCTGCACGAAGGAAAAGTCCTTGCCGAGGGAAATCCCAAAACCATCAGTGATAATGAGGAAGTCCAACGGGTCTATTTGGGGGGCGGAAAATGACCATGCTGCAACTGGAAAATATAAACACTTTTTACGATAACAGCCATATCCTTCATGATGTTTCACTGGAGGTCGAAAAAGGGGAGATCGTCGTTTTGTTGGGCAGAAACGGGGTGGGTAAGACCACCACCCTCAAGAGTATTATGGGCATCGAGCCCCCGAAAACGGGAAAAATTGTTTTTAAAGGAAAAGAGATCACCGGAATGCAGCCGCACCAGATCGCCCGGCTTGGCATTGCCCTGGTCCCGGAGGACCGCCGCATACTGCCCAACCTCACGGTTTTTGAAAATCTCAAAATGGGCATGTTGGTTCGAAAAAAGAGCATCAACATGAACGAAAGGTTGGAGTTGGTCTTCGATTACTTTCCCATATTGAAGGAACGGCTTAATCAGAAGGGAGAAAGCCTTTCCGGCGGCGAGCAGCAGATGCTGACTATTGCCCGGGCCCACGTCTCCGAACCGGAACTCATGTTGATCGATGAACCCACGGAAGGGGTCGCGCCCATTCTCGTAGAGGAAATCTCCGAGATTCTCAAACGGTTGCAGCGGGACGGGGTCACCATATTACTTGTGGAACAGAACTACCAACTGTCCCTCAACCTCAGTGATAACGAGAGGGCCTACGTCATCGAAAAAGGGCAGATCCGCATGTGCGGAACGCCGGGAGAACTTCAGGCGTGTCAACTGGAAGTGGAAAAATTTCTGGGGGTAAAAATATAATGGTTCGTGCACTCTTGAATTTTACACCAGCCCTGTCCAAAGGGTTGATAGCCAAAGGGGTGGCTGCTCTGCCCGAGGTGAGAGAAGCCTTTGAAAACGGCAAAGTGGTGATTTCCACAGGAAGTACCACCTCGCACATCTATCGAGAACTTTACGGCAAATGGCCTGAAGGTCCTCTTGCCTGCGGGATGGTTACCGGCAAGGGGCTTTGTGTGGGAAGCGGAATGACCGATTTTCTGAGCGCCCACGGTCACGCAAAATATTGGTATTTCGAAAAGGGCACACCTGTTCAGACGGAAGATCTGGACGAAGTGCTGGCCGGATGTACTGCGAAAGACGTTTTTATGAAGGGCGGCAATTCCCTCGATCCCACGGGTCAGGCGGGTGTCTTATTGGGCATGGAAAACGGTGGCACCATAGGGAAAGCGATTGGCCATGTCATGGCGAAGGGCATCCATTTTGTGATTCCGGTAGGCCTCGAAAAGATGGTGTTCGGTTCCGTGGCAGATGATGCCGTGGAGATGGGAATCCATCGACTGGATTATTGCTCCGGTATGCCCGTGGGGTTGATGCCACTTTCCGGCGACGTGATCACCGAAATGGAAGCCGTGGAGCAACTGGCCCGTGTGGGGGTTTTCCATGTGGCTGCCGGAGGGATTTCAGGGGGCGAAGGATCCGTTGCCCTCCTGGTAAAAGGAGAAAAGGGCCAGGTAGAAAGAATTGTTGACCTCTATGCCTTTTTGAAGAAAGAGACCGGGGCGGCACCGTCCGCAGGACCGGCCCTGTGCTCCGATCACAAGTGGCAGCACTGTGCCGCGAAGAATATCTATTATGCAGAGAATGTAAAAGAAGGGAAATAGTTCGGAAAACGATTTCAACCAAATTTAGTGAAAGATGGAGAAAAGAAATGCCAACGATCGATGAATATAAACCGGGAGCCAGCCATTTCCTCATGGGAAATGAGGCCATCTCCCGAGGGGCCCTGGAAGCGGGTGTTCATTTTGCTTCCGCCTATCCCGGGACCCCGTCCAGCGAAATCATTCAGCGGCTGTCGGGTGCAGCCAAGTCATTAAACCTTTACGCGGAATGGTCCACGAACGAAAAAGTGGCGGCAGAAGGTGCGGCAGCGGCCGCCTTTGCGGGACTTCGAAGTCTGGTGGCCATGAAAAACGCCGGGCTGAGCGTGGCCCTCGATTACCTGACCCATCTGGCCTACACGGGCTTGGGTGATGGTGAAGGGGCCATGGTCACGGCCGTATGTGACGACCCGGATGCCCACTCCAGCGGGGATGAAACCGATTCCCGCTGGCTCGCCAAATTCGCCTGTACCCCCCTTGTGGAACCGACCACCGTGCAGGAGGCCAAAGACCTGGTGAAATGGGCCTTCGCGCTTTCAGAGGAATTCAAGTGCAACGTGATGTTCAGGGGATACACGAGGCTCTGTCATGCCAGCAGCACGGTGGAGATGGGGACGTTGGAACGGATTGAAAAGAAAGCCGTTTCCGACAACAAGTGCTCCGTGACACCCTATCTGGCAAAACCGAACCACGCGGCAGTTCTTGAAAAACTGGAGCAAATTCGGGAACGATTTGAAGCCTCGCCGTTTAACGTGTACCAGGGGCCGGAGGAACTGGAGCTTTTGATTCTGTGCGGTGGAAGCGGCTGGCTTTGTGCCATGGAAGCGTTGGAAGCCCTGGACCTTACCCAAAAGGTGGGAATCCTACGTCTGGGAACCCTGTGGCCCTTTCCCAACCGGGTGGTTCGGGAACGGATGGAAACAGTCAAACAGGTCCTGGTGCTGGAAGAGGTGGATCCTTTCATTGAAATGCATCTGAAGGAACTTCTGGCGGATGCCCATATGGAGGAGAAGGTTGTCCATGGAAAGGGCTCGAAGCATATCCCCGCCTACGGCGAAATAGCGCCTGATCGCGTCATTCAGGCCCTGAGTGGTATTTTTGGTCTGGACTACCCCGGCAAAGGCAAAGATTATCAGAAAGCCGTCTCCGACGCTTCGGATGAGCTGCTCGTCAGCAGGGGGCTTACCTGGTGCGCGGGATGCCCTCACCGGGCCAGCTTCTGGGCACTGGGCCGGGCCGTGAAAGCGGACGGCCGAAATGCCTATGTTACGGGGGATATCGGGTGTTACACCCTGGATGTCTTCCCAGAAGGGAAAGGACAGATGAACCTGCTGCACGCCATGGGATCGGGATGTGGACTGGCTGCGGGATTCGGTCAACTGGGGAAGTTCGGCTATGACCAGCCGGTGATTGCCATTTGCGGAGACTCCACCTTTTTTCACGGCACCATACCGGCTTTGGTAAATGCGGTTTACAACCGAAGCAACATGATCCAGATCATACTGGATAATTCCGCCACGGCCATGACCGGCTTCCAGGCCCATCCGGGGACCGGGTTCAATGCCATGGGGGATCCCACCACCAAGGTCGACGTGGAAGCCCTCTGCCGCTCTATCGGATGCGAAGTGACGGTGAGCGACCCCTTTGACATCAAGGGAACCGTTAAGGCCATGCGCGACCTGCTGCATCGGGACGAAGGCGTTCGAGTTCTGATCCTTAGAAGGGCCTGCGAGATTGTCCGCATGAAAACGGAGAAGAACAAACTCTTTAACATTGCGATTCTTGAGGATAAGTGCAAGGGGGAAGAGTGTGGGGTCTGCTCAAGCGCATTTCGGTGTCCCGCTCTCTATCAGGATTCGGAAACCGGAAAGACCCGGCTCAAAGAGGAAATGTGTTCAGGCTGCGGCGTGTGTACGGACATCTGTCCCTTTCAGGCCATTACCAGGGAGGAAACAGCATCATGACATGGAACAGGGATCCGCAAAACCTCATCGTATGCGGGATCGGAGGGCAAGGCAATATTCTGCTCTCCAGGATGATCGGAAGAATTCTGACGGGAAAGGGCTATCGGGTCAATATCGGCGAGACCTTCGGCGCGGCCCAAAGAGGAGGGTCTGTCTACAGCAGCATGCGGGTTTCCAAGACCCGGGACTTCGGTCCCCTGGTGCCTGAAGGGCGCGCCCATCTCATTTTGAGCTTGGAGCCGTTGGAGACTTTGAGAATGCTTCAATTCTACGGAAATCCGGAGATCCTTACGGTAACCAATATTCAGCCCATTTACCCTGTGGGGGTTCTGTCAAAGCGGGTGGAATACCCCAACCTGGACAAGTTGATTCAGGCCATAAGAGAGTTGTCCGCCGACACCTGGGTTTTAAACGCCACGCAGATCGCCATGGACCTTTCGGCCCCCATCGTGGCCAACATCATCCTGTTGGGAGCACTTGCGGCCAGTGAAGCGCTCCCCATCAGCGTGGAGGAGGTGGAAGAAGAAATCCGGGCGAGTTTTCCGGGTTCAAAAGTGGATCTCAACCTGAAGGCCCTTCGGGCGGGATTCCAGTGGGCTTCACGCGATTGAAGGAGGATGGGCGGAAGGATTTTTCATGGAAAAAAGAGTATTTGTGGTATCCAACGAATTGTGCAGCGGGTGTCGTAACTGCCAGACTTGGTGTTCCTTTGTTAACGGTGGAAAGAAAGGCTTCGGTCCTGGCCGGGCCAATATTTACGTCCTGAAAGACCCCCATGGCAAACTGAACGTTCCCACGGTGTCATGTGACGGCAAACGGTGTCCGGAAAAAGAGAAGGGTGTGCCCATCTGCGTGGAGATGTGCCCTACCGGTTGCCTCATCCATACGGATATCAACGACCTGGTTGAAAGAAGAGCCGAATGGGAAGAAAAACGGCGGCTTCAACCGGTGTTCAAGTTGATCGCCCCATGGAAGTATCCCTATCCGTGGCGGCCCCTAAAGCGGGAGGAATTCTGATGTCTTACGGTTGGATGGGAAAAATTTTGAGGGTGGATCTGGCCAATAGGACCATCACCAAGGAAGAACTTCCCCGAGAATGGATGGAACAGTACATCGGGTGCCGGGGCATCAACGATATCATCCTTTACCAAGAGGTGGGTCCGGATGTGGACCCTTTCAGTGAAGATAACAAACTTATTTTCGGGACCGGACCCCTTGAAGGGACTCCCATCGGCATGGGGCGGATTTCCATCCAAACCAAGCACCCAAACCGATTCATCGCGGAAGGCGGCGCCGGGGGCTTTTGGGGTGCACAACTGAAATTTGCCGGTTACGACTTTATTGTGGTTGAAAAGAAATCGGAGACCCCAGTTTACCTCATGATTGAAGATGATCGGGTGGAGTTGAGAGATGCCACCCATCTGTGGGGAAAAGACACCCGGAAAAAATACCGAATGCTCAGGGAAGAGACGGGCCTTCGGGATGTTCAGGTGGGATCCATCGGGCCGGCCGGGGAAAACCTGGTGGCCAATGCCAAGGTCCAGTTCACCCTGGATCACTCCGGTGGAAAGGGGTGCGGCACCATTATGGGGGACAAAAAACTGGCCGCCATCGCCGTCCACGGCACCGGCAGGGTTCCCGTGAAAGACGGTGAAGCCTTTCTGGCCGCCTACCGGCAATTCCGGCGCAACCTGCACTTGAAAGACACCATCGATGTATTTGTGCCGTCTTGGTCCTTTAACAGCGCCAATATGCTTCTGGAACTGTTCAATGAGAACGGATGGGTCCATGCCCTAAACGCCCAGAAAGGGACTGCCGAGCCTATGCTCAACGATGTGGAGTACCTGGACAAATACGTCACCAGGCCCCATGGATGTTTCTGTTGTCCCTTTCCCGGGGAGGGTCGTCGTTTTGAGGTGAAAGAAGGGAAATATGCCGGGATCACCGGGGATGAACGGGAGGTGGGGTTTGCACAAGCCGGCGCTATTGTGGGAATCCATTCATGGCCTACGGTCATCAAATTCCGGGATCTCTGTACCAAGGCGGGGTTGGACGAAGATCAGGCCATGTACAGCATCAGCTGGGCCATGGAGTGTTATGAAAAGGGGATCCTCAATCGAAAAGATACCGACGGCATCGAGCTTAGGTTTGGAAAAGAGGATGCCTTTATTCGCATGACTGAAAAGATCATTGCAAGAGAAGGTTTCGGAGATATCCTCGCCCGGGGAGCTGATGAGGCGGCACGCTTGGTGGGCAAAGGGTCGGAAAAATATGCACTCACCATCAAAGGGAAAGAGATCGAACGGATGCCCGAGAGAAACGGCTACCAGATGGCCCTGGCTCTGGCCGTATGTGAAGGCGGCCCCGACCATACCCGTTGGTACCCTCCTTATCCGCCCAATCCCCGGGCCATCCCCCCGGACATGAAACTTCCCTTCGATCCTGTCCAAGCTTACCAGACCCGGTCCGTGGAAGACAAGGGGAGGCTGGTCAAGTGGCTTTATGACAGCCGGGCCGTGGTGGAGAGTCTGCCTTCCTGCGTCTACATGATTCGGGGATTGATGGGGATCGACATGGGCATATGGCGGGAACTCTATACCACCTGCACCGGGGTGGAGACCACGGCGGATGAATTCATAAGGGCTGGGGAACGAATCGTAAATCTGGAGAGGGCTTATATCGTGAGAGAAGGATTCAGGCGAAAAGACGATACCGTTCCCCGGAGAATGCTGGAGGAACCCATCCCGGAGAGGCATATCCCTCCCATCGGGAAAAACCTGGACATCATGTTGGACGATTATTATGATCAGCGGGGCTGGGATCGGGAGACCGCCATCCCGAAGGAGGAGACGCTTCGCAGGCTGGGTTTGGATGAGGTGATCGACGATTTTCGGGATATGGGAATCTCCAATGAGATTTCGGAAGAGAACCGATAGTCCCTGGTCTTTTGTTGAGGAGAAATGAATTCAATGGAAAAACAGAAAGGCCTCAAGAACGCCGGTCATATCCATGCCAAATATGTTGGGCATATTGCCGTGATGACCGGCAGGATACGGGAGACCCTCAGTCTTCAAGGTGTCCGGACCGTCACGGATCTGTTGAGCAAACTGGATGAACTATATCCGGGATTCAAAGAGGTATTCATGCCCCCGGGTGGCGTGTTCAATTCGAGAACGGCGATCATTTGTCGAAGAGCAGGTGCGCCCAGTTTCGGTATTATTGATGAAAACCAGGAAATTCAGGATGGAGATGTTCTGACCCTCTGGTAACGGATGGGGGCTCGGTTGATGGAGACAGAAATTTTTTAAAGAACGAACGTCCGGGTAAGCGAAGACTCCGACACCTGAACCTCTCAACTGTAAACCGCGAACTGTAAATTTTGAAGTATCCACGAGGAGGTAAGATTATGAAGATCAACGGCACCATAATTGATTTAAGCCAGGAGATCTACACAAACATGCCGGTCTATCCCGGTCATGCCAAGACCGTGATCTGGGAGCACATGTCACATGAAGAAAGTGGTCGCAATCTCGGTACGGGCTTTTCCTATCAGTCCAGTGGCCTCATGATGTGTGACCACGGCCCAACCCACATTGATTCCGTCAGTCATCTCTCAGCGGATCCCGACGCTCCTTCGGTGGAGGAAATTCCCCTGAGTTATTGCGTTACTTCGGCCATCTGCATCGATGTAAGCGATGTGGCGCCGCAGACCCAGTTCGGGGCGGACAAGATTGAGAGTGAACTTGATCGCTGGGGACTGGAAATCCGTCAGGGGGATACGGTGCTGTTCCATACCGGTCACTATGCGAAATATTACGGGACGCACGAATATATCACCCATCAGCCGGGGCTTACCAGGGAGGCCACGGAATATATCATCGACAAAGGTGCCGTCAATTTTGGAGTGGACAATACCAGCCCAGACATGTTTTTGGACAAGACCTATCCATGTCATATGGTGTGCAGGGAGCGGGAAATTACCCACATAGAGAATCTGTGTAATCTTGATAAACTGGTGGGTAAGCGCTTTACCTTTATTGCGCTTCCCTTGCGGATACGGAAGGGCACGGG
>JABGPV010000001.1:56933-83845 GCA_018644785.1 Deltaproteobacteria bacterium
TCCCCGTTGCGGGCTGTGGCCATACTGTCCGAGGGTGAGCCTGTGGAATGGGATCTGGCTTCCTGAGGCCCGGCCAGGATAAACCGGAAAGAAAAAGGTCTCGCGCAAAGCTGTTAAGGTTTTAAAAGATAATCGTTGCAACAAAAATTCTATGGGCCTGACCGAGGGCTCGGACAAATGAAAGGAGACAAAAGATGGGTGACGACAGTGTTGTCAAATATGATGAAAAAGGGGTGTTGGACGGCGGCACCGTGGGGCTGCCCAGAGAGATGAGTCGGGATATCTGGTTGAAGGAAGTCTTTCCGGAATGGGGAAGCTTTCTCAATTACGAGATTGACCAGTTTGAGGTCCAGCCGGGGACCGGTGCCATGTGGTATTTCGGAGCCATGTCCTGTGCCCTAAAATCCCAGGCCGGGGCGGTGTTTACCGTAGATCTCTATTCAGGCCCCAGTCTCTTTACCGACTACTCCTATTGCGGCGTTTGCAGAACCAGCGGCGCAGAGAAGCTCTACTGGATGCGAACACACCCGATGGTCGTGGACCCATGGAAATTCAAGCGGATCGATGCGGTATGCATCACCCATCACCATCAGGATCATATGGATTTCTATACCATCAGTGCGGCTCTTCAGACCACTAACTGCAAATTCATTGCCCCGCCCGAAGCGGCTCGCAGGATGAAGGCCAATATGGGTGTTCCGGAAGATCGGCTCATTGTGGCGGAAGTGGGTAAAAGCGTTCAGATTGAAGATATGAAGATCGATTTTGCACCCAATTATGACATTATCGCCAGCAAGACCGGTTTTGATCCGCCGGCCCCCTACGAAGAAGTGGCGGTCAGCTATATTTTCAACACCGAAGGGGGGAATATTGCTTTTCTGGGGGACAGCCTCTACCATAACGGTTACCGGATGGTGGGTGAGAAGTATGATATTGGCGCCGTGTCCATGGCCATGGGGAACAACGCACCCGGTTACACGGACAAGATGTCCCCCTGGGATCTCTGGCGCGTGGCCGAGGCCCTGAACACGGATGTCATTTTGCCCATGCACCATGACAACTGGGCCAATTGCTATGAGGATCCTTCCTATTTGGAGGAAATCGTGGCCAAGAAAAACAAGGAGCCCAGACATCCTGAAATGAAGGTGGTCAGCCTTCTGCCCGGTGCCCGGTACATCCATCCGGATGATAGAGGTATCGGTCGCTACAGCTTTCCCGATAACCGGGAACTGATGAATTGGAAGAAGAGTGTGGAGTACGGTCCTGACGCTAAATAACAGCAGATCTTTTTTCCGCAAAGACGTCGGGTGTCCACTTTATGTGTGAAACCGGCGTTTTTGCGTGTGACTTTTTAGAACAGTAACGGAATCTCAAAAGGAGCATCCCATGCCCATGATGACGCCCGAACAGTATGAGGAAAGCCTGCGAAAACTCAACCTGGTGGTATATATGTTCGGAGAACGGGTGGAGAACGTGGTGGACAATCCCATCATTCGACCTTCCATGAATGCTGTGAAAAAGACCTACGAACTGGCCCATCTTCCGGAATATCAAGACCTGATGGTCGCTACCTCACACCTTTCAGGGGGGAAGATCAACCGGTTTACCCATATCCATCAAAATACCAAGGATCTGGTGAAAAAGAGCAAGATGGGGCGTTTGCTGGGCCGCCATACGGGATGCTGCTTTCAAAGATGTGTGGGCATGGACAGCCTTAACGCCCTGTCTATCGTCACCTTCAATATCGATCAGGAATGCGGCACCGGCTACCATGAGCGCTTTTCGAAATATCTGGCGTATGTCCAGGAAAATGACCTCACATGCGATGGCGCCATGACCGATCCCAAGGGGGACAGGCGACTTCCCCCCCATGGACAACCGGATCCCGATCATTTTCTCCACGTGGTGGAAGAAAGAGAAGGCGGCATAGTGGTGAGGGGCGCCAAGGCCCACCAGACGGGGGCCGTTAATTCCCATGAAATCATCGTTATGCCCACCATCTCCATGCGCAAAGAGGACGAAGACTACGCTGTTTCCTTCGCTCTTCCAAGCGATGCGGAAGGGATACTCTACATTATGGGGCGTCAATCCTGTGATACCCGAAAGCTGGAAGGGGGAAACATGGATCAAGGCAACCTCCTGTTCGGCGGGCATGAAGCTCTGGTAATTTTTGACGATGTGTTCGTGCCTTGGGATCGGGTTTTCATGTACAAGGAATACGACTATGTGGGGCAATTGGTAGAGGCCTTCGCCGCTTATCATCGTCAGAGCTATGCCTGCAAGGTGGGCGTGGGCGATGTGCTCATAGGCGCGGCCCAGACAGCCGCTGAATACAACGGCGCCCAGAGGGCATCCCACATTAAAGACAAAATCATCGAGATGAATCATCTCAACGAGACGCTGTTCTGTGGATGTCTCGCCTGTGCATCGGAAGGGCACAAGGAACCATCCGGCACATATCTGGTTAACACCCTTCTTGCCAATGTGCACAAACACAATGTCACCCGGTTCCCCTACGAGATATCGAGGTTGGCACAAGACATCGCCGGGGGCCTCATGGTTACCATGCCCTCCGAGAAAGACCTGAGATCTCCGGACACCGCAAAATGGGTGGAAAAATATTTCAAGGCCGACCCCAATACCCCCACGGAACATCGCCTTCGTATTCTCAGGCTCATCGAAAACGTCTGCCTGGGAACTGCGGCAGTCGGCTATTTGACCGAATCCATGCATGGCGCCGGTTCTCCCCAGGCCCAGCGCATTATGATCTCCCGGCTGGTGAACATGGAAGAGAAAAAGAGGGCGGCGAAAAAACTCTGTGGCATCGAATGATGTAAAAAGATCCTTTTTGAGAATAGGACTCAAGTTTTGCGGCGGATGCAATCCTGAATTTGATCGCGGTTCCGTGGCAAATGGTATCGCGGAGGGGCTGAAAGGAAAAGCGACAGTGGTTCCTTTTGAAGAGAGGGACCTTATACACAACCGGAATATCACACTGGTTCGCGCAACTGAAAAAGAGATGGTTCGGGCGGCCGGATTCCTTTCGCGAAAACTCAATAAATCCAAGGGTTTGGTAAGGGTAATGATTCCCCTGAAAGGTTTTTGCGAACCCAACCAAAAGGGAAAACCATTTTACAATCCTGAAGCTGATGGCAGTTTTATCAGGACTCTGGAAGAAAGTCTCCGGAGTGATATCCCAATCATTAAGGTTAACGCCCATATCAATGATGTTCCTTTCGTTAGGAAGGGTGCGGAGCAGATGATCCGGATGCTATCATAAACAAATAAAAAAGGAGGCAATCCATGGCAGTTCAGATTTATCCTATGAATACGGGCTACATTCGCCTTGACAAAGGCGTCTACATTACAGGTGGCAATGGGTATGGGGAAGAGGTGGAGGTGCCCACATGGGCCTTTTATATCACCGACGGGAAGGAAAAGATTCTGGTGGACACAGGTATGAGCCATACGGAAGAAGCGAATTTGCACCATCCCGGCTCCTATCAGCCTGAAGGGTTTACCATCGATGCCAGGCTCAAAGAACTGGGGGTTCACCCCAAAGAGATTGATGTCGTCATTTTTACGCATTTGCATTGGGATCATTGCGCCAACATGAACCTTTTTGAAAATGCACGCAACTACGTTCACCAAAAAGAGCTGGCGTTCGCCCTTGACCCCCACATACTCTATTATAAATCCTATTCTTCCAAGAAGATCGGATTGAACCCTCCCTTTGAAAATGCCCGGTTCGAAACTCTGGAAGGCGAATATGAATATAATGATTTCATTACCATTTTTCCCACGCCCGGACATTGTCCGGGACATCAATCCGTTGAGGTGAAAACCGCGAAAGGGCTCTATGTGATTGCGGGGGATGCTGTTTTTGCCGACGAAAACATGCTTCCGGATACGCACAGGAATTTACCTTTCACCCCCATGGGGCGATTCGTCAATATCTTTGAACTTTACGATAGCATGGAACGGATCATCAACAGGGCGGATCATGTCCTCACAACCCACGGAAATAAAGTGGGCGATCAACCGGTCTATCCTTGAGGGAGTCAGTCATGAAAGAAGCATTTTCATTTCCCCGGGAAAGAGAACAGTTCAAGCATGTTTGCCAAAGAGCCTTCATGTTGGGTATGCAGGTATCCACCGGCGGCAACCTGAGCATTCAAGTGGATGATGGGGTGTTCCTTGTGAAACCCAGTGGGATTTCCCTTTTCGATTTGACGGAGGAGGGAATCCTGCTGTTAGACCGGAGCGGCCGGGTAGTGGAAGGGAAAGGAAAGCCCACCAAGGAATGGAATTCACATTTTTCCATCTATCAGGTGAGGCAGGATGTGGGGGGCATTGTCCATTATCACGCACCCTTTGCCGCCGCCCATGCGGTTGCTGGAAAAGAGGTGCCCCTCTTGACCGTTCATGCAAAAAGGATATTGGGAACGGTTCCCCTCATTGGTCTTGCCAAGGAGGGAAGCGATGAGTTGGCAAGCATGGCCCGGGAGGTCTTTTCCCAAAAGACGGTGAAGGCGGCGCTCCTTTCGGGGCATGGCATTATGGCGGTGGGAAAAAATTTTCTTGAGGCCCAGAATATGGCGGAACTCCTTGAAGAAAGTGCAAAAATCGCCCTTTTGAGCCGGCTTGTGGGGTCCTAATGGCCCGCGTGTGAATTATTGTTCAAAGATGAAATTAGAGTGCCCGTCATATCAGGCACACTACCCATTTTACAGGAGATTTATGGAATGGAAGAAAAAGGATTAAGAAGTGCGAAGATCCTGCGCGGCGTGGAAAACAGCATGTATCGGTCACTTTATAAGAGCATGGGATACTCCAACGACGATTTGTCCAGACCCATGATCGGCATTGCCAACTCGTGGAATACCCTGGTACCGGGCCATTTCAACCTAAATCAGGTGAGTGAGCACGTCAAATGGGGAATCTACCGTGCAGGCGGCACCCCTGTTGAATTCGGCGTCATAGGGGCCTGCGATGGAGTGGCCAATGGCAATGATGGGATGCACTTTATCCTCCCTTCAAGGGAGGTTATTGCCAATTCCGTGGAGATCTGTGTCCAGGCCCACAGTCTGGATGCCGTTGTCCTGCTGGCTTCCTGTGATAAGATCGTTCCGGGTATGCTGATGGCTGCAGCCCGTCTGGACATCCCCGCCATCATGGTCCATGGCGGACCCATGGCGGGAGGGGTGGAATTCGACGGTCGGAAAACGGACCTGACCTCCATTGATGAGGCCCTGGGAATGTTTCGGGCCGGCAAGATCGCGGAAGAAGAATTCAGTGCTCTGGAAGACCTGGCCTGCCCCTCATGCGGTTCCTGTGCTTTCTTGGGTACCGCCAACACCATGTGCTGTCTGACGGAAGCCATGGGCATGTCCCTTCCCGGAGGAGCTTTGATACCGGCAACCCATTCAGACAGGCTGCGGGAGGCCAGGGCGACGGGCGCCGCGATCTGCCAGCTGGTGGAAAAGGGCATCTCCGCCAGGGAGGTTATCAACAAAAAATCCCTGGAAAACGCCGTCAGGGTATGTATGGGTATCAGCGGGTCTACCAATGCAGTCCTCCACCTGTCGGCTATTGCCTACGAAGCGGAAGAGGACATAAATATTTTGGGCACATTTGAAAAATTCAACAAAACGACCCCCCATGTGGCAAAGGTGAATCCTGCCGCCAAATGGGATATGGAGGATTTCTGGAAGGCCGGCGGCATCCCGCGGGTCATGGATTGCCTGAGCCCGTTACTTCACGGGGATGTCATGACCTGTACGGGGGGGACCGTCTCTGAAAATCTTGAATCCTACACTTACCCTTTTCCCGAAAACAGCGAAATCATCAAACCCCTGGAAGAGCCATTCGGGAATATGGGGGGCGTTGCCGTTCTCAGAGGGAATCTGGCCCCCGATACCGGAATCAGCAAGCCGGGTGCCATCGATCCCGCCCTGTTTCAGTTTTCCGGAATGGCCAGGGTGTTTGATTCCGAGGAAGCGGCCAATGAAGCCATCCTTCAAAAAGGCATTCATGAAGGGGAAGTGGTGGTCATCCGTTATGAAGGTCCCAAAGGGGGACCCGGCATGAGGGAGATGTACAAGGCCATGAAATATCTCTACGGCATGGGCCTGAACAAATCCACGGCCTTGATCACCGATGGCCGTTTCTCCGGCACAAACAACGGTTGTTTTGTGGGTCACATCTCCCCTGAGGCGGCTGAAGGCGGCCCCATCGCCATTGTAAAGGACGGGGATAAAATCAGTATCGACGTGGAGAAAGGGACCCTTCACCTCCATGTCCCTGAAGAAGAAATCAGAGAAAGATTCAAAGGTTGGAAACCACTCGGACCCAAATTCAAGAGGGGTTATCTGGAACTGTACTCAAGACTGGCATCTTCCGCGGCGGAAGGTGCGGTCATCAAGAGACGCCCGCGTTGAATCCGAGGCTGACGTTTGTGCAATCATTTCCCCTTTGGTTTCAAATTATTTCTCTTTTGTTCAGAGCCGGTGGCGTGACATATCGCACCAAAAAAGCGGCAAGGAAGCAAAGCGTGGCCAGATAATAAAACACAAGCGTGAAATCGCCCGATGTCCGGTCAAGGATGTAACCGCTCAGCCAGGGCCCCAGTGGACCGGCCACGAAGGCATAAGCAGTGAAGACCATGCCGAATATTGTGCCGAACCGCTCTATGCCGAAGCAATCCACAATGAGGGGGGCGGAAACTGCAAAAACCGTCCCGAAAGAAAACCCGACCACGGTGGCGATGGTGATCCACGCCGTTAATCCCGTCACATGGGGGAGCAACCCATATGCCACGCCGGCCATCACAAAAGTGATTCCCATGGTCAGGCGCCGACCGATGACATCGGAAAGATAACCGGCAATAAACCGGCTGACGCCGTTGGTCATGTTAAAGGCAGTCAGGATAAGGACTGCCTTTTCCATGGACAGTCCCCTGGCCAGGCCGAAGGTCGTAGACAAGATCACGGTCGCAATGCCGGCGGCGCCGGCGAACCCCCAAGCTAGCCAGAGAGACCAGAAACTCCGGGAGTACAGAATTTGTTTCAAGGTAAGTGGGTGTTCACTCCTGGAGAGGTTTGCCGCAGCCGTAGTAGCGGAAAAATCCGATGAGGGCCGTCTCAGAAAAGGGATCGACACGAGTCCTGTCAGGAGGGCACAAAATCCCAGGAGTTGAGTGGTTTTAATATAACCGATGGAATTCATCAAATGAGCGATGGGCGGGGATACGACAGCGGCGGAAACGCCGAGCGCCATGTTCACCAGGCCCGAGGCAAGCCCCCGTTTTTCCGGAAGCCATTGCTGTGCGATGGTCAGCGCAGGGATGAGGATAAAGGATGCGGAGGTCCCGGTCAGGAATGCCCACAAGTAGATTATGGAAATGCCCTTGGCGAACCCCGGCAGGAACATGCTCCCGCCACAGAGAATAGTACCAAAGAGCACCAGATTACGGGATTTCACCTTTTCCTGAAGACGTCCGGATACCACCATGAAGATGCCCACGGCGGCCAGCAGAAAGAAATGTGTTCTTCCCACTTCGCCCCGACCAACCTGGAATAATTCCTGCCAGTAAGGCGCCATGATGCCCGGGAAGCCAAAAATAAACGCCCCCGGCCAGAAGACCACCATGCAGGAAGCGACGATGGGAACCCATCCGTTGGATGTTTTTTTGAATTGTGTCATCTGCTTTTGAGCGTATTTCTGTTCAAGAAGAGAATCAAAAACCCTGAGCAGGCAATGGCAGGGAACATCCATAAGGACATCTCCAGGGAGGCGTGTTCAGAGATAAAGGATAGGGCCAGAGGGAGAAGGATGCCCCCCAAGGGAAGGGCCAGTTTGATGATTCCCAATACGGTGCCGGGGGTTGTTTTATAGAGAATTCCCCCATAGGCGATCAGGAGGGGGAACAAGGCGGCAATGGCAATCCCTGAAAAAACGATGAGCCCATAGGTAAGCGATTCCGTTTGAACGAAAAGGAGCCCGCTCAGGAAGAGGGTAGACAGACCAAAGAGCATCATGATCAGTTCCAGTATCCGCTCTCTTCTGGTAAAAAAACCAACCAGAAGACGCCCCAGTCCGATTCCGGACAAAAACAGGATCAATCCGACTTTGGAAGTCACCTGTGAGTGGTTTCTCAGTTCCATAAGAAAGGTGGTCATCATGCCGATGAGGCACATTTCCAGTCCGCTGGCACAGACCGTGGCAAGAAAGAGGATCAGGACTGCTTTTTGCCGTATCAAAAACCGAAGTCGCAAGATGAATGGTTCCGCCGTCTTCTTTTCAGTTTTAAGGCTCGAGAACGTGAAGCAGACGGCAAGGAGAAAAACGGCAAGCGCAGCCTGGTAAATTGCGCGCCGCCAGTTCATTTGAAGGAAAAGCAGGTACACCGTGATCATGAGGCATCCGAAGGTGACAAAGAAATGGTTGATGCTGATGAACAACCCTTCTCTCCCCCGATGGATATCCAGAAGCAAGGGGTCCGTGACACCTTCGTAGGTTCCGATCCCCATACCCATCAAGATCATGACCATAAGATTCAGGGAGAAGGTGTCTTTCAAATAGAAGGCAAAAAAGGATAAGGACAGAAGCAGGCTTCCGATGAGCAGGATCTTTGTCTTATCAAGGGTATCGGCAAGGGGGCCGGAAATCATGAGGGCCGCCATAAACCCGAGATTTTGAACTGCGATCAGCAGCCCTATCTGTGAAGGGTCCAGGCCGATGTTTCGGGCAGCGGCACCGATGATGGTGATGCCCACACCGAGGAAAAACATGGACAAAAAAATAAATGAAGTGAGCAGTCCTCGGTTTTTCACCATTTCTGATTCCATCGCGACTTCAGTCGTGTGCCCGAATCCACTCTCCCGTTATTCGTTTTTGCCCTTTGCCTTCTCCGCAATTTTGACATCGAACTTACGTTTATTAATGATAAAGCGTTCGTGCTTGCCGCGAGCAATCTGATCAATGCCGTCATGGGCTTCAACTTCAAATACCAGTCGCTTGCCATCCACCTCCAAAAGTCGGACCTTAGCGGTAACGCTCAGACCCGGAGGGGTCGGCGCCATATGACTTAGGTCAAGATGGGTACCCACTGTTTGTTCCTCCGGCCATTCAAGATGAGGGTTTAGGGCCCGGATACAGGTCCATTCGATCAGCCCGACCATATAGCCGGTGGCAAAGACTTCAGGCATCACCTGAAGTTCACTCGCTTCCGGATACAAGGCCGGAACTGTTTTCGATTTGGTGATGTTATACGTAAACTCGTGCTCGATTCCCGGTTGTAATGTCTCTTTCATGCTAACTCTCCTTTCACATCATCGCTCTAATTGAGTGCGAAGGTCTGGCAAATCACTTCCGGCAGAACTTCGCTCGCCTCTTTTTCAGCAATCTTTCTCTTTATTAACATGCCCTTTTTTTCAAAGTAAGCAACAGTGCTTTCCAATAGGTCACTCATGAGTTCTAATCCTTTCTCATTATTTTGCATCAACATCGGTTTAATCGGATCAGGATCATTTCCGATCACATCAGCTTGTATACCGCTTGCTTTTACCATGGCCTAACAACGTCTTTCCATCTTTTTTTGTATTTATTTTTTTACCGAGGCCCTTACCTCCCTCCATGCGATCATGACGTTTTTGGAGACTGTCACCGCAAGATGTGACACCGGAAATGTACCACTCAAAAATTGTTATTGACAACCTATTTATCGTCATATAATACTATCATAAGATGTAGGGCAAGCTTTTTGAAAACCGATTAATTCTACTTCAAATAGCACTATGTTTTGCAGTTTTTCATCCATCGGCTTTATAACCTCAGGAATTTTCTTCATTCCTGTGATAATGTTATAATACAAAATTCAGGATTTATTGTGGTATCCATCAACAGAAAAAAATTATCCGAATTGGTGATCGAAGAGATCAAAAAGATGATCGAAAGGGGCGAACTGTCGCTTGGCGACAAACTCCCGAACCAGAATGAATTCGCCGCCCAACTGGGGGTCAGTCGAACGGTCCTCCGGGAGGCCCTGCAAACCCTGAATCAACTGGGGGTTATTGATCAAAGGCCCAAATACGGAACCGTCATTCGGGCCAAAATACCTTTTCTCTATTCCGAACACCTGATCCCGCCCCTCATGTCGGACAACGAAGCCACCATCGAACTGATTCAGGCCAGAAGATTCATTGAGGTTGGGGCGGCCGAAATGGCTGCCAAAAATGCCTCAAAGGCCCAGATCAAAGAAATGGGAATTTTGGTGGATGAGATGGTGCGGATGCATAAAGCAGGCGATGACGCGGAATATGCGGAAAAGAATATCGCATTTCATTTCCTGATTGCCAAGGCCGGCCATAATCGATTTATGGTTCATCTTTTGGCAACCATACGGGGTTTTATGGAGCAATGGACCCAGGAATCCATCAGTATTATCCCCGGTCTGCTGGGTCGGTCGGTCAAAAGCCACCATGAGATCTATGAAGCCATAAGGGATGGAGAACCCAGGAAAGCGGCCAATTCCATGCGGAGGCATATCGCCGACTTTCAAAAAAGCCTTGAAAAATTTTACAAGAAGGCCGGCTGTGGAAAATGAGACGATGCGCCCCGGCTTTGCTACACTGAAAATTTGAATTACTAATTTGGAGTGAACTTTGGTATTGGAAACTGATTGAGAGAGTTTTGACTCAGTTCGATTTTTTTTGGAGACAAATCTATGACAAAGAAAAAACGCGTGGTATATTCAAACCGTCCCTGGGAAGCAACAGGTATCTGCAGCGGTTGTCGGCTTTGTGAGCTCTGGTGCTCACTTTCAAAAAACGGTTCCTTTAACCCCCGCCGATCCAGAGTCCGGATCGTGGAGCTCGGCACGGGCATTGATGTTCCGGTCACCTGCCAGCAATGCCAGGACCCGGCCTGTCAGGCCTCCTGTAAATTTGAAGCCCTTTCGTACCATGAGAAGCTCAAGATCGTTGTGGTGGATGAAGAGAAATGTACTGGCTGCCGGGCCTGTGTCGGGGCCTGCCCCTATGGAATCATAACCATGGATCCGGTCACCCATAAGGCGATTAAATGCGACCTCTGTAACGGAGAGGAACCGGTTTGTGTGTCCATCTGCCCTTCCAACGTCCTGGCCCTTGTGGATGACGTGGAGGCGGGTGAGGTTAATCGGCGTCGATTAGCGACCCTTCTGGCCTCCGATGACCAGTTTCAACGTTATATGCCTGGCGGAGAAGAGCCCATTCAAAAGAAGCTGGAAAAAAGGGGATAAGAGAACATGGCGAAAAAAAAGAATTGTTATGCCGGAAAGATATTGAGAGTGGATTTGACCAACGGGTCTATCATCACGGAAGAGTTCGGCTCCCGTCAAACAGATCTATTTGTGGGCGGCAGAGGTGTGGCCTCAAAAGTCCTTTACGATGAGGTGCCTCCCGAGATTAAACCTTTCGATCCGGAAAATCGTCTCATTTTTTCCCCGGGCGCTCTCCATGGCACCGGGGCGCCCTCAGCCAGTCGGACCACCGTGAGCACCCGTTCACCGCTTACCGGGATGCATGGGGATGGACACGCCGGCGCCACCTGGGGCGGAGAATTGAAGCGTGCGGGATATGACCTCCTGATCATTCAAGGAAAGGCTGAAAAACCGGTTTACCTATTTATCGACGATGATCGGTTCGAGCTTCGTGACGCGAGCAGGCTTTGGGGGAGTTTTACATCCAGGACCCACGCGGAGCTTTGCCGGGAGTTGAAGGATCACGAGCTCTGTACCGTCTCAATAGGTCCTGCCGGGGAAAACATGGTCCGCCTTGCGGCGGTATTCCATAACGGTTCGGACAAAGGTACCAGCGCCCGTTGCGGCCTGGGTGCGGTCATGGGGTCCAAGAATCTCAAGGCTATCGCTACCCGGGGGACCGGCGATGTGGGAGTGGCCGATATCCCCGCCTTAAAATCGGCGTATCAAGACTATCTGGACACCATTGCCGTCGACCCCTATTGCCCCCCTGCCACCCGGTACGGTACCTGTCGCTTTATGATGCACCGGGTCAAATTCGGGATACACGGCGCGGAGAACTGGCGTTATGGTGAATATGACTGGCACAAACTGGACCCGGAGGTCTTTCGAAGCGACTACCAGGTCAAAGCCGGGGCTTGCGTGGCCTGCCCGGTGCGCTGTCGCCGTGATTACAGGGTGACCTCCGGTCCCTTTGCGGGCACCACGGCCAAGGTGGAGTGGGAGACCATCGCAAGGTCCATGACCTGCGGCATCAAGGACCCGGAATCGGTCATTGCCTGGTCCAACATCTGCAACCACTACGGTTTGGATATTGAAGGGACCGGAGACACCGTTGCATTTGCCATGGAGTGCTTTGAAAAGGGAATCCTGACGGAAAAGGACACCGACGGCCTGGATCTACGGTTCGGCAATGTGGAAGCCTATCTGGAGCTGACCCGTAAAATCGCGCTCAGGGAGGGAGACCTGGCCGATGTCCTGGCGGAAGGGACCAAACGGGCAGCGGAAAAGATAGGGCAGGGGAGCGAGAAATTCGCCATCCATGTGAAGGGAGGCGAGATGACCGCCGGCGACCCAAGGGGTATGCCGGTGAGGGCGGTCAGCTACGCCACCAGTACAAGGGGCGGAGATCATCTTCGCTCGAATCCCTATATCGAGGAAATCATGACCCCTGAGGAAGCCCTTGAATGGTGGGGGAGCGAAGAAGCGGCCGATATCGCAAAAGGACTGAAGGGCAAGGGTCGGATGCTCAAGTTCAGTGAAGACCTGGTCACTCTGGGGGACATTCTGGGGTTGTGCAAGTTCGCCTTTTATCGTTCAGCCACATTTCCATACCTCTATAAAAAAGGCGTCCATATCGCCACCAGGCTTTATAACGCCTGCAGCGGGAGGGATCTTTCGGAACAAGAGATGCTTAAAGTTGGGGAACGGACCTGGAATATTGAAAAGGCTTTCAACACCCGTTGTGGCGCGACCCGTGCCGATGATATTATCCCCGAGCGGTTTTTCAAGGAACCCCTTATGGGCGGCGGTCCCAGCGGCGGCGCCGTGGTGGAAAGGGACAAATTCGATAAGATTCTGGACGAGTATTATGAAGCGCGGAAGTTCAACCCGCAAACCGGGCTCCCCACCCGGGCTGGTCTGGAAGGATTGGGTCTAGACGATATCGCCGACGATTTGGAAAAAAGAGGCAAACTGGGAGCCTAAGCATGACCGACCCAGGCACCATACAGGTGAACGTTCGCCTGCTCCCTCCCCTCAGCAATACGGCCGGGCGGGATCGGGTTCGTCTCACCCTGAAGAAAGACAAGACCCTGCAGGGGGTCATCGACGGGCTTTTAACGCAATTTGACAGCAGGACCTTTTATCTTCATCTCTACGACACGGAAGGGCGACTGGTCCCCGCATGGCAGGTCTTTATCAACCAGAGACCTGCGGTGCGCCTCGTGGCCCGGGACGGGCTGAAAACTTCCGTCAAAGACAGAGATGAGATCACATTTCTTATGGCTCTGGCAGGCGGATGATTGCCTCAGGGCAGATATTAAGGAGTCGAAAATGACAAAAATCAATGTGCCCTATGGCGTAAAAGGATCTTTGGAACTGGAGATTGAGGACAAAAATCTCTCTCTGAACACCGATGTCCCCTTCCCTGAAGAAATGGAAGATATTGATCAAGCCATTCTTCGTGAGCTGGACCACCCGGTTGCCGGAGCACCTTTCTCGGAAAGTCTCAAAAAGGCCAAAAAGGTGGTCATCCTCACCGATAATTTTGCCAGACTGACCCCGGCCCACAGAATCCTTCCGCCCATCCTGAAAAAACTTCGGGAAGAAGGGAAAGAAGTGTCGATTCTGGTTGCCAGCGGTCTCCTGCGGGAGATGAACGAAGCGGAACTGGAGCGGAAGTTCGGGGAGGAAATTCTTGCATCAGGTATTCCTATCTATCAGAGCAAGGCCCGTGAGACCTGGGATTTCGAATTTGTGGGCGTCACCAGCTACGGAACGCCCATCAGCGTTCATAAACGTCTCCTTGAGGCTGATTTGAGTCTGGCCGTGACCATGACACAGGCCACCCTGTGGGGATACGGCGGCGGGGGAAGCATGATTCTTCCGGGGGTCTGCTCTTTTGAAACCATTGAGTGGGATCACAGGCTCATGAGCTGCCCCACCTGCGCCGTGGGGTACGAACCGCCTTTAAACCGGATGCGGGAAGATATTGAAGAGGCCTGCGTCATGTCGGGTCTTGACATGTCTCTTTTGGCCGTCTTTAACCCGGAAATGGGATTGATTCATCTGACCGCCGGGGAGACCAATGCGGCCCATCGGGCTTCGGTCAAAAAGTATGATGATCATTACGCCTTTGATCTCAAAAACATACCGGGAGGGCAGCTGGATGTGGCCATCTCGGGCAGCTTTCCGGGGGACCGTCTGTTTGCCCACGCCTGCTGGCCCATTGCCAATCTGGATCACTTCGTTCGGGACGACGGACTGATCATCGTTTGTACACCCATACCCGGCGGCCTTGCCCACTACACCTATGCCAAAGACTACATGCCGCCCACACCCGAGGCCATCCGCCGGCTCTACGAAGATGTTTTTTACGGGAAACAGGCCCTGTGGCATGCGTGCCTCTGGATGCCCATCATCGAGGTCATGGCCAAAAAGGAAGTTATCGTGGTGACCGAACCTGAGCGGATTCCCGATTTTGACCTGGTCAAGATTAAAGCGGTTACCTCCCTTCATGAGGCCTATGAAATAGCCGGCAAGAAATTCGGTTCGGACATGACAGTGGGTCATTTTCCCTACGGAAAATGGGTGCTTCCCAAAGGGCTGAATCTGGGGAAATGATCTTAGCGATGCCAAAAAAAATATGCGGCCATTAGCTCTAAAGAAAAACCGCTTGAAAGAGAGGAAAGCATGAAACTCCGTTTCAAACAACCGGTCATGGATCTTTTGTGCGGCGCCGTCGATATCCACATTCATTCGGCGCCGGACCTGTATCCCAGGATCCTCAACGATATAGAATTGGCACAGCACGCCCAGGAGATGGGCATGGCGGCCATCCTTATCAAGAACCACTTTACCGAGACCGCGGGTCGCGCCCGGCTGGCGACGGATGCCACCGGTTTCAACGTCTTTGGAGGCATTGCGCTCAACCTCTCCGTTGGGGGCTTGAATCCACACGCGGTGAGAGCGGCCCTCAAACTGGGAGCCAAGACCGTTTGGCTGCCAACGCTCCATTCCCGAAAGTTCGTAGCCAATAAGAGCCACGTGGCCAACCTGGCCGGTGAGATCGGCAGCGATCTTAAAGGTCTCTATGTTCTGCAAGAAGACGGATCCCTCAAAGATGAACTATATCCCATCTTCGACCTGATCATCGAAAACGATTCTTCCCTGGCCACAGGTCACGTCTCCATCGAGGAGGCCAAGGTGGTGGTCCGGGAAGCTGCCAAACGGGGGGTCAAAAAAATCGTGGTGACCCATCCTCTGGCCTCATTCGTCAACTATACGGTGGAGGATATGAAAGAGATCCTTGATCTGGGCGCCACTTGGCTGGAGCATGTGTTCAACGACACCACCCGACAGGTGGGGCACCCCATAACCCGGGATGACCTTTTTTCCGGGATACGGGCCGTGGGTGCCGAGCACAGCATTATGAGTACGGATGCCGGGCAGTGGCTCAACCCCGTACCGTGCCAGCAGATGGGTATCTATATTCAGGACATGCTCAATTTCGGTTTTTCCGAAAAAGATGTTAAAACCATGGTCCAGGACAACCCAAGCGCCATGCTGGGCCTTTCTCAAACGCCCGGTGAATAGAGGGGAGAAAAAAACCCATGGGGACAAAAATTGGATTCATCGGCCTGGGAGAGATGGGAAAATGGATGGCGCGAAATATCCTGAAAGCCGGGTTTGATCTGACGGTTCTGGATATGGACCCGGAGGCCGTGAAATTCCTGACGGATCAGGGGGCGGAATCCGCAGCCACGGCAGGAGAATTGGCGGCACTGGCGGATTGGATCTTTCTGAGCCTGCCCAGCACGGCCGTGGTGGAAAAGGTAATTTTCGGAACATCGGGGATTGTCAAAGGGGCCTCGGCCGGATCTCTTGTTGTGGATTGCGGCACAACCGGTTATCTCCCCACCCTGGATTTTGAAAAACGGCTGAAAAAGCGGAACATCGGGTTTGCGGACGCCCCGGTTTCCGGCATGGAAGCCCGGGCCAAAGAGGGGACTCTGACGGTGATGTTCGGCGGTGATGACGCGGTTTTTGACCGGATCAGACCGGTTCTGGACGTCATGAGCAACAAAGTTTTGGTTATGGGAGGTGTCGGAAGTGGACAGTTGACCAAATTGATCAATCAACTCCTTTTCAACGTCAGTTGCGCGGCCGTGGCGGAAATGCTGCCCATGTCGGCTAAACTGGGACTTGATCCCGAAAAGGTCACCGAAGTCATCACCTCGGGAACGGGTCGCAGTTTTGCAGCGGAATTTTTTGCGCCCCTGGCCCTGGACGGCATCTTTGACAAAGGGTACGCCCTCAAACATGCCTACAAAGACATGATCAGCGCATCCGAGATTTCGGCCCACCACAAAATTCCGTTGCCCATGGTTCAGGCGTGTACCACCACCTATCAGATGGCCTTGGCCGAAGGGTTCGGGGACCAGGGAAAAGGGGCCATGATGAAGGTATTTGAAAGACTCCTGGACGTGAAATTCAGAAGAAAAAAAGAGGCAGTATGATGGCGGGAGTTCGCGGCGGTTCGGAAGATATTACGGAGGCCTATTACCGGGGCCTCATGCATTCGGTGGGGTATCGCAGTTCCGATTTGAAAAAGCCACAGATCGCCGTGGTGAATTCATGGACCGAGGTGAATCCGGGGCACCTGCCCCTCAGGGATCTGGGCAGTCGTGTAAAGGAAGGTATCTGGGCTGCCGGGGGTTCTCCCGGGGAGTTCAACGTGCCTGCCCCCTGTGACGGCATGGCACAGGGACCCGGACAGCGGTACATCCTGCCCCAGCGTGACCTCATCTGCGCTTCCGTAGAGGCCATGGTGAAGGCACACGGGTTTCAGGGGCTCGTCATGCTGGCATCCTGCGATAAAATTATTCCGGGTATGCTCATGGCCGCAGTGCGGCTCAATCTTCCCACTCTTTTCCTTACAGCCGGGGCCATGCTGCCCTGTCCCCAGGGGGATCGCACCGTGGTTACCTCCGATTTGAAGGAGGCGATCGGTAAGCGCCGTGATGAAAAGATAGACCAGGAGACTTTTCGGGAATGGCAGGAGAGCATCTGTGCCTCCCCGGGCACCTGTTCCATGATGGGGACGGCAAACACCATGGGTTGTTTTCTGGAGGCGGTGGGGCTGGCCCCCTTTGGATCCGCCACCATGCTTTCCTTCAGCTCCCGAAAAATTCGACAGGCCCGGGACGTGGGAGAACAAATCGTACATCTGACCCGGAAAGAGGGTACTTTTGATCGCCTTTTTACGCCCAAACACCTGGAAAACGGGATCAAGTATGTATCCGCCTCGGGGGGGTCCACCAACGCCGTCCTCCACCTCATGGCCATGGCTTCCCTCATGGATGCCACGTCGGACTCTACCGGGATAGATGGCGTCGGTCTGGATCTGGATGAGTTCTCCCGGATCCAGGCCTCCACACCGGTGGTGGCCAAATTCAAGCCCTCCTCGGAGTTTAATCTGGAAGATTACCACCGGGCGGGAGGGGTTCGGACGATCCTCAAGACGATCCGGGAAAAACTTCACACGGACCTTCCCCTGGCCACCGGTGGTACCTTGAAAGAGATTCTTGAGGTCTCCCCCGATGCCGACGGGGAGGTCATTCGGAGGATGGATCGGCCCCTGGCCCCGGACGGCTGTTTTGGTATCCTTCGCGGCAATCTGGCCCCCCAAGGGGCGGTGGTCAAGAAGACAGGTGTTGATCCATCCATGTTGACCCACAAAGGACCTGCCGTGGTATTCGACTCTGAGGAGGACGTGCGCCGTTTCCTCTTGGACAGGGAGGTCCGGCCGGGGTCGGTTCTGGTGGTGCGCTACGAGGGCCCCAAGGGAGGGCCGGGAATGCGGGAATTGTCCATACCCGCAGCCATGCTGGTGGGCATGGGACTTCATACATCGGTGGCCATGATCACGGACGGGCGTTTCTCCGGGGCAACCCGGGGACCGTGCGTGGGCCACATCTCTCCCGAAGCCTGGGAGGGCGGACCGCTGGCCTATATCCGGGATGGAGATCCCATAGAAATCAATATTCCGGAAAATCGAATCCAGCTGTTGATTTCGGATGAAGAACTGGCGAAACGCCGGCAACAGCCCCCCGAGCGCCCGGACCATCCGGCGCCCGGACTTCTGTCGGCTTATCGGAAAATGGTGGGAGGCTCTCAAACCGGCGCATTGTGGCTGTAGCATAAAGAAACTGGAATCCAAAAAAAGGAGGTATATAATTCATGGCATTTGTAATCAATCCCGACGAGATAGAAGGCTGGGCGCTTCATGAAGGCATCGAAGGAAAGGTGGTGGCAAACGGTGCGAATATGACCACCCTCATAACGACGTGGGCGCCCAAAACCCCGTTTGACGTCCATATTCATCCCCATGAACAGATCGGCATCTGTCTCCAGGGGGAAGCCGTTTTTACCATTGATGGGGACGACATGGTGGTCAAAAAGGGCGACGTCTATCATATCCCTTCCAACGTACCCCATGCGGAGAGAAATGACGGCGATGAGCCGGCGGTCTTTTTTGAATGTTTTTCGCCCATTCGGGAAGACCTGCTCCGACAGAAATTTGAGCAAAAAATTGTTGGCGCCAACAAAGGGTAGGTAATGCAACCCCAATCGGGATTTTTTCCCTTGGACTGAAAGGAGAACCATATTTTCATGACCAAAAATGAAATTGATCGAGCAGCTCGGAATCTTTTGGAAGCCACCGAAAAGAATGTACCGATTGATCCGGTCATCAAAACCCATGGGGCAATAACTGTCCAGGATGGATACCGTATTCAACACACCATGGTGGAAAAATGTACAGCCGATGGCCGCAGAATTGTGGGGAAGAAAGTTGGCCTGACCAACAAGGGCGCTCAGAAAAATTTCGGCGCTACGGAACCGGCCCTGGGGCATCTTTTTGAAGACATGATGGTGAAGATTGATGAAGGAATACAGATTTCCCGACTGTACCAACCCAGGGTAGAGGGTGAACTTGCCATTGTTTTAGAAAAGGACCTTGCCGGTCCGGGGATCACCGCTTTGGATGTGGTCAGGGCGACTGCCGGGGTAACGGCAGCCCTGGAAATCATGGATACACGGATTATTGACTGGAACGTCAAGGTTCAGGATCTGGTAGCCGACAACTGTTCGGGAGCAGCTTTTGCCATTGGTGGATTATTGGTTCCTTTGAAGGATTTCGATCCACGCTACATCGGCTTCGTGATGGAAAAAAACGGGCAGTTGGTTTCTACGGGAACCGGTGTAAATGTTCTGGGAAGCCCCTTGGAATCTGCGGCTTGGCTGGCCAATAAACTTGCTCAACTAGGCATTACCTTGAAGGCAGGAGAAATAATTCTGACCGGAGCAGCCGCCCCGCCGGTTCCTGTTGAGGCGGGTGATTCCATACATCTTACCATTGACCGCGTTGGCCAGCTGGGATGCTATTTCAAATAACTTTGACGTCGTTCAACGGGGGGTTTTTGAAATGAAAAATGTCTGCGAGCAAACCATCGAAATTTTTCGGGTCACAGAATAATGAGGAGAGATGGAGATGAATGATATGAGCGAACTGAACGGAAAACGGATTTTGATCGTTGATGATGAAGCGGATGTCCTTGAGACTCTCGAAGAAATTCTGAGCCCATGTACAATTGATTCGGCCCTGGATTTTGAAACCGCCCAAAAACTCCTGGACGAAAACCCATATGACGTGGCCATTCTGGACATTATGGGGGTAAGGGGTTATGAACTCCTGGAAATCGCACGCAAAAAAGAGGTCCCTGCCTTGATGCTGACGGCCCATGCTTTCAGCCCGGACAACCTCATGAAATCCATAGAGGATGGCGCCCACGCATTTGTGCCCAAGGAGAAGATCGTTGAAATAGACGTCTATGTGGTGGAAATTTTGCGTGCCGTCGAAAGTGGTAAAGGCAGAGAAAAGCAGGGGGCTTGGTTTGCCAGGCTCAAACCCTACTTCTACAAGAAATTCGGGTACGACTGGCGGGAAAAATATGAGGACTTCTATCTGGACATTGAGACCATTGATCTGATTGTCGTGCCGACGGATTTCTCTCAATACTCCTGCGAAGCGTTCGTATGGGCCGCTTTTCTGGCCAAAGAGTTTCACACCAGGATATTGGTGTTGCATGTGATCACTGAAAAGGTAGCGGAAACGATCACCAAGGTTCCGGGCAATCCGTGGGAATTAGTCCTTGAGCAGGAGGACAAACAGATGGTTGACGATTTCTCCGCTTGTCTGATAGGAGATTTTTACAAAACCATGAACACGGAAACCCTGGTTGAAGTGGGAACTCCCCATAAAAAAATCGTTGAAACGGCGAAAAAGAAAAACGCCAGCATGATCGTGATGAGCACCCATGGCAGGGGTGGGCTTTCCCAGGTCCTGATGGGAGGCGTTGCTGAAAAGGTGGTTCGAAACGCTCCCTGCCCGGTCTTTACCGTCAAACCTAAGAGAGTGGAAATTAACCCGTCCTGAAGTTAGCGTAGTGCCCATCCACAAATGGCCAATTTGCCCGATTTCGGCGTCAGCACACAGCGGAAATGGCCCTTGCTGGTCGGATGGTGGTTCATGGTGATACTCCTCAACCTAGCCCTTTTTGCGTAAGCTGCCGGTGGTGTCCACCGACCGAAGATTGGCCAGCTCCTGCTCGCTGGGCTCGGGCACCATCTTCACCTCGTCGCTCACCTTCAGGTCCCAGCCGGTGCTTTCCTTGATCTTCTCCACGTTCGTGAAGGGGTAATAGGCCTCCAGGTAAAACTCTTTGCTTTTCGGGTCCGGCCGCAGGATGCCCAGGGTGGAGATGATGGCCGAGGGGCCACCTCCCACGAAGCCGACACGTTCACGGGCGTCGCCGCCGTCCAGGTAGCCCGGGCTGGAGATGTAATCCACCTTTTCGATGAAACGGCGCTTCTCGTGGCTGGCCATGATCAAATAGTGCTTGGCCCCGACGGAGATGTCGTTGGCTCCGCCCGAACCGTTCAACCGCACCCGGGGCGGGGTGTACTTGCCTAGCTTCCAGGGCGGTTCCTCCCAGATGCCGGTGGTGTTGACGTTGCCGTACTTGTCCACCTGGGCCGCGCCGATCACCGCGTTGTCACAACGGCCCGAGGCCACCAGAAAGCCCAGGGCGTCGATGGCGTTGGTGAAACTGGTGGCGTTGGCGCTGATGCGGTTGCACTCGATACCCCAGGGCAGGCCGCCCACCGGTGTGGAGCCATAGACCCCGCCCTCGGTAAAGGGCATCAGGTTTGGAGCGTGGTTTTTTTGGGCGAAGTATCCGGCCAGCATGGAAAGTCCAACGCCCAGGATGATGAGCTGACCGTCTTTTATCTCGCGGCCGGTAACGATGGCCATGAACTCTTGCTGGGTATATTCCATGGTTTAGCCCTCCTTCCGGTCCATTAGTTCCTTAATCTGCGCCTCGCTCTTGATCCATTTGCGGTAGGGATCCATCAAAAAGCCGGTTTCGGTGGCGCTGATCATCTCGATTTTCTCCCGCCCGATCAGGTCTAGGTATTCCTGCGGGGTGTTGTAGGCATGCACCCACTTTTTGCAGTAGCTTACGGTTTCCGCCTCGGTCTTCATGGCCTTGTTCATCATGAACATGTGCTCCTCGTCGCTGTCGTACAGCCCACAGGAGGCCTGGGGCCAGGAGCACATGGGCCAGTACACCACCGCGTCCACCACCTCGGCGATGATGCGCACCAGGTTGGGATACTGGCGCATGCAGTCGGTGTCCACGATCTGGTCTGCAACCAGCACCACCTTTTCAGCCGCCCGGGACATCTCAAAGCGGCTCCACTCGCTCCCCAGCATGATGGCGTTGCCGTATATGTCGGCCATGGTCACGTGGATGGCAGCCAACTCCGGTCGCAGGGAGCGGAAGGCGCCCAGGGTGCGGCCGGTGAAGGGATCGGTTATGGTAGGAATCTTTTCGGTTGCCGGATAGGTGTCGGGGCTGTCGCCGGAGCACCATTGCTGGTCGTTACTGATGTTCACCGTGGCCGGCACGAACGGCCAGTTCATGGCCCCGCCAAAGAGCCGAAAAGCCATGGCTCCGTTTGAATAATCCTCGATAATGGTCTGACCGCTGGTCACCGCACGGTTGAGGCCGTTGGCAAAGCCATATACCTCCAGGCCCGAAAAGCCCACCTCGCAGCGCCGTACCGCCCCCACCGCGGCCAGCAGGTTAACCTGGCTGGAGCCACAGTGGCAAATGACGTTCAGGTCTTTTCTGCCCTGTTTGACCATCTCCTTACCAAAGGCCACTGAGTCTGAACCCACCGGGAAGGCGGCCCCGTGGCAATAGGTCATCCCGTCCCAGGTGTAGGACGTCACCGCCTCCTGCATGGAAATAAGCTTGTTTTGCAAAGGAAACCCCCTTTGGTCTTTTGGTGTGCCTGCATGGAGTTGGGCACCGATCCGCCCAACATTATCAGGTCTTGATCCCGGTGAGCAAGGAAAATGGCGTGCCCCTCTAATTTTGATGGCGGTTTAAAAACAAAAAATGTAAACTCCCAACCTAGATCTGCGCGCGTATAACACCTGAGCATGCGGAAAACGCATGGATACTTTTGAAGGAGGCAAGATGGCATATACATACATCCTAAACGAGGTCAAGGACCGCATCGGCATACTGACCCTTAACCGTCCGGACAAAATGAACGGCCTGGGCAAGGATATGGAGGATGAGATCACCGACTGCCTTCAGAATTGGGGAGCCGGTCGCGAGGTCAAGGTGGTGATTATAAAGGGTAACGGTAAAGTGTTCTGCTCGGGGCACGACCGCACCGAGGTGCTGGACGGCACTCCCAGCTCCATCCGCACACTTTTCCAGACCTCATACAAGATGATGAGCGTCATGCGCCAGGTGCCCATGCCGATCATTGCCCAGGTGCACGGCATCGCCATGGCCGGAGGTTGCCACCTGGCAGCTGCCTGCGACTTGGTAGTTGCCGCGGAAAACGGCGCCCAGTTCGGCATGACAGGCCTGAAGATCGGCTACAATTGCTCCACCCCCACCGTTGCGGTCAGCCGGGCGGTAGGCCAGAAGAAATGTCTGGAAATGTTATTCACTGGTAACCTTTACTCCGCGCAAGAAGCCCTGCAAATGGGTCTGATCAACCGGGTGGTGCCCGACGACAAGCTGGAAGAGGAGGCTTGGGCCTTTGCCCGGCAGATTGCCAAGGGCAGCCGCGTGGTCTTGGGTGTATCCAAACAAGTCTACTACGGTCAGATCGACATGACTGAGGACCAAGCCTATCATTATACCAAGGAAATGATGGCCATCGGCGCTTTGCTGCCTGATGCGGTAGAGGGATTCACTGCGGCCATCGAGCGGCGCGAGCCCAATTTCCCTGAGGAATAGATCAGTATGATACCATAGTTAAGTGAAGGAAAGATATATTATGACAGAAAAACAACACATTACCCTTGGCGTCGGTTTTTATCCGGACTGGTTTAATAAACATTACGGCATATCATTTGGAAAAGAATACTACTTTGATCCGGAAGCCAGGGTCGAAACAAGGATGAATATTGAAAAATGCCTCCACGAGAGATTCGGGGATGTGGGTCTGGGGAATCCTGATCCGGAACCCAAACCCCTCATCACTTTCGGGATGGTGATGCTCCCGTCAATCTTCGGCTGCGAGATCATCTACAAAGACGACGCGCT
Organism: Deltaproteobacteria bacterium; assembly: GCA_018644785.1. The sequence continues at coordinate 80,877 of JABGPV010000001.1, forward strand.
CCCCTGGGCCATGCCGCTCAATCTTTCAGAAGATGACATCATGAAACTGGAGATGCCCGATATTTTCAATTCTTATCCCATGACCGAGATGATCCGGCAGATTGAATATCTGAAAGAGGAATACGGCAGCGTAATAGGCGACATCAATACCACGGGCGTACAGAACCTGGCCCTTAAAATCCGCGGCGACCGGCTCTATTTTGACTTCTACGAGAATCCCGAACTGTGCCGCCACCTGATGCAGATTTGCACAGATTGCATTATTGCGCTTTTCAAATTCAACCACGAAACCACCGGCACCGGGGCGGTGGATGTAACCCCCATGTGTGACCCCAGGCTTTACGTATTCCCCAACTGCACGGCCGAACAGATTTCACTGAAAGCGTACGAGTCCCATGTGCTGGAATACGACAACCAGGTGGCGGATGCCTGCCATCCGGTGGGGATTCACCATTGCGGATCCGTTGATGAGGTGCTGGAGGGGTATGCCATGGTACACCATCTGGAATTTATCGAAATCGGTTTCGGGTCGGATGTGAAGCGGACCCGTGAAGTGTGCGGTCCGGACGTGGCGGTCAATGCCCGCATCAGCCCCGTGTTGATGAAAAACGGCACGCCGGAAGAGATTGCGGCGGAGGTTCGGGGTTTGATAGATGCCGGCGCTCCCCTTCATAACTTTTCCATCGATACGGTTGGATTGACCTACGGCACCCCCGATGAAAACGTCAGGGCGGCGTTAAAGACGGCTGCTGAATACGGCAGGCTTGACAAGGATGTTTCCATGACTTCAGGCAATCACATCTTCCATGGTTCCCGAAAAGTTGCCGCATCGGTTGAAAGCAGTGTTTCAAGCGCCACGAAAACGGTGGTCATGGGGCCTTCACGGCCCCTTGTGATTATTGGAGAACGCATCAATCCCACGGGCCGGAAGCGGTTGGGGGCGGCACTTGAGGAAGGAAATCTAGACCTGGTTCGATCGGAAGCCATTTCGCAGGTAGAAGCGGGTGCTCATATACTGGATGTCAACGTGGGGGTTTCGGGTATCGACGAACCCAAAATGTTGAAAAAGGCCATTTTGGCCATACAGGATGTGACAGACGTACCCCTCTGCATCGATTCGGCCCTTCCCAAGGCTTTGGAGGCCGGTCTCAGTGTGTATAAAGGGAAAGCCCTGGTTAATTCGGTCAATGGCGAAACACATAAGCTTGAGCGGATCCTGCCACTGGTCAAAGCCCACAATGCGGCCGTCATCGGGCTCACCATGGACGATAACGGCATTCCCAAGCAGGCTGAAAAGCGCCTTGAAATTGCCCGATTGATCGTGGATAAAGCGCAGGAGGCGGGGATACCAAAGGAGGATGTGATCATTGACCCCCTGGCCATGGCTGTCAGCGCCGATGATCAGGCAGGCCTTGAGACCCTTCGGACACTTCAGCTGATACGGGATGAACTGGGTGTCAACCAGACACTGGGGTTATCTAATATCTCCTTCGGGCTTCCTGAACGATCATCCATCAACGCGATTTTTCTGGCCATGGCGGTTATAAATGGTTTGACCTGCCCCATTGCAGACCCCACGGTATGGGACATGGGTAGGGCTGCGCTGCTGGTGGATCTTCTTCTGGGCAAGGATGAATTCTGCATGAATTACCTTTCCGCTTCCGCGAAAAAAAGTAAGGGCGGAACCATGGCAACGCCCGCCGGTGAGGCGCCCGCCGAGAAAGCCAGTGATGGCGCAGCGGACCTTGAACGGATCCAAGAGGCGGTGATTTCAGGGAAAAGGAAATTAGCTGTTGAGTATACCCAAAATGCCTTAGACCAGGGCGCAGATCCCCAGAACATTATCAACCGTTACCTGATTCCGGGCCTGAACATTGTGGGAGAAAAATTCGAGAAAAAAGAAATCTTTGTTCCCGAAATGATGATGGCGGCCAAATCCATGCAGGCATGCGTGGATCTGGTGAAACCCCTGCTTGCGCGAGAGGATGATGCGGGGGGGCTGGGCACTGTTGTTCTGGGAACGGTCTTTGGCGACCTCCATGACATCGGAAAAAACCTGACCAAACTCCTGCTGGAAACATCGGGATTCCGGGTCATAGACCTGGGGGAAAATGTGCCGGCCCAAAAGTTTGTGGAAGCGGCAAGGGAGAACAACGCGCATGTTGTGGGGCTATCATCTCTGTTGACCACGGGCGATCCTCATGTGGAAGAGACCATAGGGGCCATCAAGAACAGCGACCTTGCAGACAAGGTGAAGGTCATCTGCGGCGGGGCCGCGCTGACGCTTAAATTCGTCAAAGCCTGCGGTGCCGACGCCCATGCCAGGGATGCGGCGGACGGGGTGAAGAAGATTAAGCATATGCTGGAAATCAAGTAAACGGCCTGACGCCCATACCCTTCAACAACGCATGAATTTCATTGACATAACCTGAAACCAATACTATTATTGTAGCAGAATGCATCATTCTGGCGCTAATTGCGTCGACAATGAATAGATCGATGATAGGAGGTTATGATGGCCACTGTATCTTTAAGAATAGACCAGGACTTGGCGTTTCAAGCGGAGCGTGAGGCCAGAATTCAGAATCGATCAAAGACCAAACAGCTTGAATACTGGGCAAAATTAGGCAAAGCCATTTCATCTAAATTAAATATTACAGATGCTTTTGCCGTGTCTCAAGGCATAAAAACGATTAAATTGGAGGTAACCCCATCTGTTCAATCGATTCCTATTGATTCAGACGTTATATTTGATGATCTTGAAAACGATAGGACCAAAGGACTTCTTGCTGAAAATGTAACGTCTGCCAGGATATACTATGAGGCAAGCGTTGAACACCCCGGCTACCTTGATCGAGTGGATTCTATCAGAAGAGAAAGGCAAACGGGTTCGTTTGAAAACGGTGAATTTAAGGCGGTCTAATGGCTAATCCAAGACAACTTTGGGTGTTAGCCGGCGGAAATGGTGC
>JABGPV010000010.1 GCA_018644785.1 Deltaproteobacteria bacterium
AGTGTGGAAAACGTCAAACTGGCATCCAAAGGTGAAACCGTCGTCGGAGAAGTCATGGGCGATGTGGCCGTGGCGGGCTACAAAGGGATCAGCAAATTCAAGGGAAAAAAGCAGAAGATTTTGTCCATGGCCATTATGTACCCCAACCTGCTTCAGATGGTGACCCTCAAGGACAGTGGCGTTACCAACGTGGAGCAGGTGAAGGGAAAGACCATCAGCACCGGCAGCCCGGGAAGCGGCACCAACTTCATGGCTGAGGCGGTGTACAAAGCCCTGGGCGTTCCCAAAGATGCCTATAAAGACTCGCGGCTCTCCTTTACAGAGAGCTCCAACGCGCTTCGAGACGGCATGATTCAGATGGGTACCTGGTGCGTAGGCCCCGGTACCAGTTCCATCTTGGACCTGTCCACCACACACGACGTTCGGATCTTACCCTTTACACCCGAACAGACGAAAAAAATCCTCGCCTCAAACAAGACTTACTCCGCCATCGAACTGTCGGGTGGTGTGTATCGGGGGGTGGATAAACCCGTCCCCACCATCGGCGTCTGGAACGTGATGATCTGCCAGAAATCCCTGGATACGGAACTCGTGTACAAACTGGTAAAGGCCCTGTTTGAGCACAACGACGCGCTGGTCAAGATTCACCCGTCCGCAGCCTACACCACGCCTGAAAACACGGTGAAGTACTCCCCCATACCGCTCCATCCGGGTACCATCAAATACCTGAAGGAAAAGGGGATCAAGGTGCCGGCGAATCTGATTCCATAGGGCGCGGAAAAAGTGTGAAAAAGCCGCTACGCTTCATGCTGTGGAGCGCCGTGGTTGTGCTTGGGTTGCTCCTCCCGACCGCCTGGCTTTTGCCGGGCGGCCTGGAGTTGCGCATCACCCCTGTGGAGAAAGCGGATCCCCTGCTGGTTTTTCCCCTGAATCCAAAAGAGCGTTTTACCCTCCACTACATGCATTCCGTGGAAAATGCGCCCATCTGGGAAACCCACAGTGTGGACAGTGAGGGGCGGATCTACATTGAAGAAGAGCGCTACCTTAAATTCGGCGCCGGCATGGGCCGCATGCCGGGGATTGGCCGCATGGTGCGGCGGGGCCCCTATGAGGTCATCGAAAACATGCACATGGCCACCGGAGATTTTGTGCTGCGCATCGGCAGCCCCGGTGTGGACCATACCGTTTTGTGGCGGGGGATCAAGACGAACCTCTCTCGTGTGGCGCCCCACGTGGCCGTTCAGTTCAGCGCTCGGCCGGTGAGTCTGCTCTACCGAATTTTTCGCGTGTTTTTTCCCCATTCGACAACACCGTAACAAGAGAGGCGACCATGACGGAAACACGGGAAACCGCATCATCTTCCCCCATGGAAAGGGGCATCATCGGCGCCGTCGCCGTGATCGGCGTTGGGCTGAGTCTGTTTCAACTCTACACGGCCGGTATCGTCGCCATGACCGCCATGCGGCACCGTGCTGTTTTTTTAAGCAGCATCCTGGTGCTGGCCTTTTTGACCCGGCCCTTGTACAAAGGGGCCGGAAAAAAGGCCTATACCGCCTTCCGGTGCATAGACCTAGGGCTCTGCGCCCTCAGCATCGCTGTGGGCGCCTATATCTTTATCGATTTGAACGGGATCTTCGACCGCCAGGGGGACTGGAGCCAGTGGGACATCGCCACGGGTATTACGCTGATTCTGCTGGTCCTGGAAGCCACCCGGCGGGTGATCGGTTTGAATCTCACCTGTATTGCCGGCGCTTTTCTCTGCTTTGGCTATTACGGCCCGTACATACCCGACATTCTCGTCCACAAAGGGTATTCCATCGAACGGATGGCCACCACCCTGTCCCTGACCACCGAAGGAATTTTCGGGTTGCCAACCGGAGTTGCTGCCACCTTTGTGTTTATTTTCATCCTGTTCGGATCATTTTTGGAAAAAACCGGCGCGGGCAGCTTTTTCATCGACATGGCCTATTCCATTACGGGACGGTTTTCAGGGGGACCGGCCAAAACAGCCGTTGTGGCCAGCGGATTCATGGGTTCCGTTGCCGGGAGTGCCGTGGCCAATGTGGTGGCCACCGGATCTTTTACCATTCCCATGATGAAAAAAATCGGCTACCGCCCCCACGTGGCCGCAGCAGTGGAGGCGGCGGCTTCCACCGGGGGGCAGCTCATGCCCCCCATCATGGGGGCCGGCGCATTTCTCATGGCGGAGTTCACCCAGACGCCTTACCTTGAAATCGTCAAAATCGCCTTTATCCCCGCAGTGCTTTATTTCTTTTCCGTAATCCTTTTTGTCCATCTGGAGGCCCAGAAGGCCGGTATATGGGGTCTTCCCAAGGAGATGCTGCCCAACTTTCTGAAAACCCTCAAAACGGGCATCCATTTCATCCTCCCCGTGGGCATCCTTATAACGGTTCTATTCATGAACTACAGCCCCATGATGGCAGGATTCGTTGCCATCATCGCACTTTACGTCACGGCGCTCTTTCGAAAGTCGTCCCGGATTTCATTTTTGACCCTTCTCAAGACTCTGGAGCAAGGGGCGAAGAACGCCGTGGTGGTGGCCGTTGCCTGCGCAGCCGCCGGCGTCATCGTCGGCGTGGTTAATCTGACGGGAACAGGACTCCGTTTTTCTTCCCTGGTCGTCTCCCTTTCCGGAGGGATTCCGCTACTGGCCCTGGCCCTGGTTGCCGTGACATCCTTGCTGCTGGGAATGGGACTGCCCGTGACCGCCTCTTACATCGTCCTGGTCATTCTTGCCGGACCGGGGTTGATGGATCTGGGAATTCCGCTTCTGACGGCCCATATGATCGTTTTCTGGTACAGCCAGGACGCCAATATCACGCCGCCGGTGGCCCTGGAATCCTTTGCCGCCTCCGGCATTGCCGGATCCAAGCCCATGAAAACGGCCTTCACCTCCTGGAAGCTGGCCAAGGGGCTTTATATCCTGCCCATTGTCATGGCCTATCATCCCCTCCTTCTGAACGGTCCCACCGGGGAAGTGGTCCAGACCGTGATCTTCTGCACCTTGGCCATCATTGCCTTCGTGGTGTGCATGGAACGTTATTGCCTGGTTCACCTCAGTTGGGTTGAAACCATCCTCTTCGGCGGATCGGGTACCCTCCTCATCTGGGTGGGCGACACATGGAACTATACAGGGCTTGTCATTTTCCTGCTTCTTGCGGCATACCAGGTTATCCGATACAAAAAGCAACCCCCCAGAAAAAAAACTGCGCCGCCAGGAGGATTCCATGAAAGCGCTGAACGCGTTTGAACTGATCGAAAAACGGAAAATAAGGGAGCTTAAAACCGAAGCCCGTCTGTATCGTCACCGAAAAACAGGGGCTGAGATTCTTTCCATGATCAGTGATGACGAGAACAAAGTGTTCGGTATCACTTTTCGTACACCGCCTTTTGACTCCACGGGCGTGGCCCATATTCTGGAGCATTCGGTCCTTTGCGGATCTAAAAAGTATCCCGTCAAAGAACCCTTTGTGGAGCTTTTAAAAGGGTCCCTCCAAACCTTTTTAAACGCCTTTACCTACCCGGACAAAACCTGCTATCCCGTGGCCAGCCAGAACCTTCAGGATTTTTATAACCTCATGGATGTCTATCTGGATGCGGTATTCTACCCCAGGATTACTCCCGCCATCTTTCAGCAGGAAGGATGGCATTTTGAACTGGAGAAAAAAGAGGCTGAAATGGTGTTCAAAGGGGTGGTATTCAACGAAATGAAGGGTGCCTATTCTTCACCGGATAATGTGCTTTCCGAATACTCCCTTCAGTCCCTCTTTCCCGATAATGCCTATGGCCTGGACTCAGGCGGTGATCCCAAACAGATCCCCAACCTCACCTATGAGCAGTTTTACGCCTTTCATGAACGGTATTATCATCCATCCAACGCACGCATCTTTTTTTATGGTGATGATGATCCTGAAGAGCGTCTGAACCGGTTAGAGGTGGTACTCAAAGATTTTGAACCCCTTTCGGTGGATTCCAATGTAGAACTCCAATCGCCATTTGATGAACCGAGAAAACAGACCCGGCCTTACATGGTGGGCGAAGAGGGCGAAACAGCCGCCAAGGGGATGATGGCTGTGAACTGGATGCTGGGTGAGACAAAGGATGTGGATACCAATTACGCCTTGAGAATCCTGGAGTACATTCTGCTGGGCATGCCCGCCTCTCCCCTCCGAAAAGCGCTCATTGACTCGGGGATCGGAGAAGATCTGACGGGCGGTGGCCTGGAAACCGAATTGCGGCAGATGTGCTTTTCAACCGGCCTTAAAGGGATTGAACCGGATAATGCTCAAAAAGTTGAAGATCTCATTTCAGAGACCCTCACAGCCCTTTCCCGGTCAGGCATTGATCCCCATACGGTTGCGGCGGCCCTCAACACCATTGAATTCCGCCTGCGGGAAAACAACACCGGCAGTTTCCCCCGGGGCCTTTCTCTGATGCTGCGGTCCCTCACCACCTGGCTTTACGGTGGAGATCCCCTGGCCTTGGTGGCCTTTGAAGGTCCCCTTGAACGGGTCAAGAAAAAAATTGCCGCCGAGCCCAACTATTTTGAACGTCTGATTGACCGGGCATTTCTTTCGAACCCCCATCGGTCCACCCTGTTTCTGGAACCCGACAGAGACCTCAGAAAAAGGGAGGCGGATGCTGAAAAGAGAAGGCTTCTAAAAGCCAGAACCGGCATGGATGAAAAAGCGCTGCAAGCGGTCCAGGAAAACACGCTTGCGCTAAAGCGTCTTCAGGAAAAACCGGATTCCCCCGAAGCCCTGACCACCATTCCCATGCTGAAGCGGGAAGACCTGGCGCCGCAAAATAAAATGATCCCCCTGGTTGAAACGGATGAAAAGGGCTCGCCCATTCTGCTCCACGACCTCTTTACCAATGGCATTGTATACATGGATCTGGGTCTTGACCTTCAACATCTGCCCGCTGAGTATGTACCCTATATTCCCCTTCTGGGGCGGGCTTTTGTCGAAATGGGGACGGAAACGGAAGATTTCGTATCGCTTACCCAGCGCATCAGCCGAAAAACAGGGGGTATCCATCCCGCACCCATTACGTCGGATGTTCATGGCGCCCACGGCAGCACTGCCTGGCTGTTTCTTCGGGGAAAAGCCATGATTCACCAGGCCGATGCGCTGATTCAGATTTTTGAGGATGTGCTGCTTACGGTTAAATTAGACAACCGGGAGCGTTTCAGGCAAATGGTCATGGAGGAAAAGGCCCGGGTTGAACAAAAATTGATACCCGCCGGCCACCAGATGGTGAACCTGCGTTTGAGATCCCATTTTTCCGAATCCCACTGGGCTTCTGAACAAATGGGGGGCATCAGCTATCTCTTTTTTGTGAGACAACTGGCCCGGGATATTGAAAAAGACTGGGGAAAGGTCCTTGCCGTTTTGAAGGACATCCACCGCATACTGGTGAACCGAAAGACCGTTTTGTCCAATATTACCATCGATGCTTCCGGATGGAACCGCTTTGAGCCCCGCATGCGACGGTTGCTGCAAGCTCTGCCGGATGCACCGGTTCCCCCATCCGATATTTCCAAGGCGGATTGGCCCGGTCACAGCAAACCTCTATTTGAAGGGATGACCATCCCAAGCCAGGTCAACTATGTGGGCAAAGGCGCGGATCTCACGGAATTGGGGTATGAATTTCACGGCTCGGCCCTGGCCATTACCAGATATGTGCGCAATGCCTGGTTGTGGGACCGTGTTCGGGTACAGGGGGGCGCCTATGGGGCCTTCGTTCTGCTGGATCGCATCTCCGGGGTATTGACCCTTGTGTCCTACCGGGACCCGAACCTGGTTCAAACCCTGGATATCTTTGACCGGTCCGCGCAGTTTCTGGAAGAAGAGACCCTTTCGAAGGATGAATTGACCAAGAGCATTATCGGTGCCATCGGGGATCTGGACAGCCACATGCTGCCGGATACCAGGGGGTTCGTTTCAATGATTCGATATCTGACAAACGATACGGAAAATCTGAGGCAACAAATGCGGGAAGAACTTCTGGGAACCACGACCTCCCATTTCAAGGCCATGGGCAGGATGTTGAAGGCAGTGGCGGATCAGGGCGTGGTCAAGGTGTTGGGCTCCCCCACGGCCATGGAGGCGGTGGAAAAGGAACGGCCGAACTGGTTGAAACGGGTTAAGGTCCTCTAATATTATAGAATAAGGAGAAAAAATGGCCGAACATTTTATATTGTTGCATGGGGCCTGGCATGGCGGCTGGTGCTGGGACGGGGTTATCAAGAGTTTAGAAAAATCCGGGCATACGGCGGAAGCGCCTACACTGCCGGGGCATGGACCGGAAGACGACCGGTCTGGAATCCGATTTGAAAATTATGTGGATGCGATCGTTCGCGTGCTGGAACAACAACCCGTGCCGGCGGTTCTGGCGGGGCACTCCAGTGCCGGTTTTTTGATGCAGGCGGCAGCCCCCAAAATCTCAGGAAAAATATCCCGGTTGATTTTTCATAATGCTTTTGTCCTCCCGGACGGAAAGTGCCAGTTTGATCTGGTGCCGCCGGAGGTGGCCGAAGGCATGACCGCTGCCGCAAAAGCCTCCCCGGACAATTGTGTTCCCGTGGACGAGGATTTTGTCCGAAACGCGCTCATGGCTGATGCACCCGGGGAAACTCAGGATGCGCTGATCGGCCGTCTCGTTCCCCAGCCCATTGCCATCTTTACCACCCCCGTAAGCACCGGTGATTTTGAGGCCCTTCCCATCCCGAAATCGGTATTGTTCTGCAAGGATGACGCTTCCCTTCCGCCGGGGGCCTACCTGGGGATGGCCCGAGGGTTGGGCGACTATAATGTGATTGAACTGGATGGCGGTCATGAAACGCTCTTTACCAATCCCGATAGGGTGGCGGATGGCCTCCTGAAAGCCCTCAAATAGCTGAGAAGCTCAGGAGCATAATGGGGGTCACACCTGTTTTATTTGACACCCAATGATATTTTCAAGGACATTTTCGATGAATTCCTTGGTGGTCCTCTTCATGCCCAGAATGAGCTGGTCCCAGTTGATGGCGTTTTTCATTTTCTTTGAAAAACCCACCTGTCGAGCATCTCGAACACCAGTTCCCTCTTGATGGGCTTCGTGACATAGGCATCCATCCCTGCCGCTAGACATGTTTCCCTGTCGCCCTTCATTGCGTGAGCGGTCATGGCAATGATCGGCAAATTGTGAATCGTCTCCTGTGAGTTTTGAGATTCCCACTCCCGAATCGCCTTGGTTGCTGCCAATCCATCCATCTCCGGCATCTGGATATCCATGAAGATCAGATCAAAGTCGGCGGGAGATTTAGTGTATTTCTGAACAGCCTCCTTTCCGTTATCAGCCACCTCCACCTGGTACCCTGCCTTGGTCAGCATTAGCGTTGCCAGTTTCTGGTTAACCGGGTTGTCCTCCGCCAGGAGGATACGCACGGAATGCTTCAACTCCTCCCTGACTGAAAACTGCGTCGCAATTGGAGAGGAAGACACCATTGGTCTGGCTTGCTGCGTACGCTTCCCCATCCCCATGATTCTTTCCGCCATCCTGAATAGCTTTTCTCTTCGGATTGGTTTGTTCAGGAATCCGTCAAATCCTGACGCTTCACATGTTTTGGCATCCCCCGCCATCAAAGAAGATAAAGCCATCAAGGGAAGATTTCGGATGGATGACCCTGCCGTTGTAGCGTCAGCTATTTTGGCGGAGTCGGCTTGTTGGTGGTCGATCGATGATTTGAAACTGCGGATTCTCTTTGCAACATCATGCCCACTTAACCCTGGCATCTGGATGTCTAAAATGCAGAGATCGAACGGAACTTCGTCATCAAAAGCCTTCTTCAATGTGGAAACCGCATCCTCTCCGCCAGATAGCGAAACGACACGCATGCCGACCGATTCCAGGACATGTGTCAGGATATCCAGGTTTGTCCGGTTGTCGTCAACAATGAGGACCTTCTTGCCGGAGAGGGACACAGGGGCGAATCTCTTGACCTCTTTTGCTTCGGTCTTTTTAACCCATGCGGTAAAATGGAAGACACTTCCCGGGGGGGGATCGGCGATTCCTTGCTGATCGGTTCCGTGTTTCCCATCGTCCGATCGGCTATCCGCCGGGCTTTCCGCCCAGACACCCCCTTCAAAAAGCTCTGATATTTTCCTGCATATGGACAGCCCCAGCCCCGTACCCCCGTACTTTCGGGTTGTGGAACCATCGGCTTGCTGAAAAGGTTCAAAGATACCGGCCAGCTTATTATCAGGAATACCGATGCCTGTATCCCTGATTTTCGCATGGATCTTTATCCGGGTTTCCGTTTCGTCTTCAACATCCACGGAAAGCTCAATCTCGCCGGCCTCGGTAAATTTGGCGGCATTGCCCATCAGGTTGGTCAAGACCTGCCTGAACCGCCCGGGATCTCCTCGCACCGACGAGGGAAGGTTGTCGCCTATGTGGCACAAGATTTCGATGGGCTTTGTGCCGATCTTGGGCTGACTCTGTTCGCAAACATCATAGGCAATGAGTTCCGGGTCGAAATCAATCTCTTCAAAATCGAGATGTCCGGCCTCGACCTTGGAGAAGTCGAGGATATCGTTTATGAGGGAAAGCAGCGATTCACCACTTCTTTTGATGGTGATTGCATAATCAGCCTGGTCTTCACTCAAACGGGTATCAAGCAGCATGTCTGAAAAACCCAGGACCGCATTCATGGGGGTCCTGATCTCATGACTCATATTGGCCAGGAATTCTGACTTGGCCCTGTTGGCAACCTCGGCCTTCTCTTTTGCCTGGGACAGGTCCCTGGTTCTTTCCTCCACCTTTTTTTCAAGATTCCTGTTGTGATCTCCGATCTCTTCCATTGATTTTTTAAGGTTGGCGGCCATTTTGTCGAATGCCCTTGACAAGACCCCGATCTCGTCCTTTGAAAGGGTACCCACTTTGTAATCCAGATTCCCTTTCATGACCTCTTCCGCGCCGCTTTGAAGCTTTATAACCGGCCTCGTAATAGATCTGGCCAAAAAAACGGAAAGGACGATTCCAGCCATAAGAAGGATCCCAAGAATTAGGAACATCGCTTCGGTCAATTTTGCAAGGGGCGAAAAGGCTTCTTCAGCGCTCGTTTCAGCCAACAAAAACCAACCCGTCTCCGGTATGCTCACATGGATACCGAGGACCTTCGAATCCAAATAGTTCTTGTAGAGAAATGCGCCGATTTTTACATTTTCCGCATCAACTCTCTTTTTCAAAAAGGTGTCTTTTACAAAGATCGAGGGGGTTATCATATATCCTTGATTGTTGATCAAGTATATCTCCCCGGTTTTTCCCAAGCCGGTTCGATGGGTCACGATATTATCAAGGGCTTTCATGGAAACTCTTATCACCACCACGCCTAAGAAGCCGGCGTCTTGTTCGTCGAGAACGGGTGCTGAAAAGGCGATGGATCGCATATTCTCAACGGAAGAGAGATATACGTCCTTTATGTGAACGGCCTGTTTTCCTGCCAAAAAATAAGGGTCTGTGCTCTTATCCTTTTCAATCTCGGCCTCATCGGTTGAAGCAACGATTATCCCCTCCTTATTCAAAACAAGAAGGGCATAGGTGTATCGACTGATTCTGGCAGTGCGTCTCAACCGCTCTTGAACATCATTAAGCCTCTGAGCATAATTCACATGCCCCCTGTTTTCTAGAAGCAGTCTCCGGATGACTGTACTCCCCGATAATTGCCTGATGGTTTCCTTTTCCAATTCCAGAAAAGTCTCAACGGATTTGGCCCTTGATCGTGCAACGGTCTCAAGATGCCGGTATATCTGTTGCTCAACAATGCTTTTTGAAACAGTTCTGCTGACCACCAGGGTAGCGCCACCGGCAATGAGGATAGTCGAAAAAAGTATGACAAGGATTCGCATTCGGATTTTCATTTGCATTCTCTGTTGGTTTTTTCAATTCTCATGGGAAGATTTAGCACAGGATAGCGATTCGAATCAAGTCATGAATCGGCACATCCCATATTGAAAAGTTTTGACCAAAGAAGCAAATGAAGCTTGATTCCATTGGATCATCTGTCATATGAATGGTCCATGTTCATTTTCAAGTTCAGGGTGCAAAGTGAGGGGCAGGGAGTTTGATATGGCAAAGGCTTTGATGGTTCTGGGAACCGGAAGTGATGTGGGAAAATCTATCGTAGCGGCCGCGTTCTGTCGCATATTCAAGCGACGGGGGTTCAAGGTGGCCCCCTTCAAGGCCCAGAACATGAGCAACAACTCCTATGTGACGGTGGACGGGGGGGAGATCGGTCGGGCCCAGGTGGTGCAGGCGGAAGCAGCGGGAATCCTGCCCACGGTCCACATGAACCCCATCCTGCTGAAGCCGTCCTCGGGAACGGGGGCCCAGGTGGTGTTACAGGGCCGGGTGTTCGGGCAGATGGAGGCCATGGACTACCATGGGTACAAGTCCCGTTTAAAGGCGGTGGTTCAGTCATCCTACCGGCGCCTGGCAGACGAGTACGACCTCATTGTCATGGAAGGGGCCGGGAGCTGCTGCGAAATGAACCTCAAGGAAAACGATCTTGTCAATTTCCCCATGGCCATATGGGCAAAGGCACCCTGCATTCTTGTGGCGGATATTGACCGGGGCGGTGTTTTTGCACAACTGATCGGTTCGTATCATCTCATGACTCCGGAAGAGCGGTCCCTCACATTAGGTTTTTTGATCAACAAATTCCGGGGGGATCCGAGGCTGTTTGAATCGGGGGTGGATATTATTGAAAAAGAGACCCGGTTGCCGGTGCTGGGAGTGGCGCCGTTTTTCCAGGATATCCATATCGATTCAGAGGATTCGGTGGCGGTTCAGGCGGATCATCGCCCTATGCGGCCCGTGGGGCCGGATACTTTGAATATCGGCATCCTTCGGTTGCCGACCATCTCCAACTTCACCGACCTGGAACCCCTGGATCGGGAACCGGGCGTTGTGGTCAACTATCTCTCACGGCCTAAGGAAATGTCTGCCGACTATGATGCCCTGATCCTTCCCGGAACCAAGAATGCCATGGAAGACGCCTTATGGGTTCAAAAATCGGGTTGGAAAAAAGCGGTGCGGGGGTTTGCCAAACAGGGCGGAACCATCCTCGGCATCTGCGGCGGTTACCAGATTCTGGGTGAGCGCATCCAGGATCCGGAAGGGGTGGAATCGACGCATAAGGAAGTGGCGGGGATTGGGCTGCTTCCCATTAAGACCCGGCTTGAAGGACAGAAGATTGTCCGAAAAGTAGCCGGCCTCTGCATGGCAAACAAAAAGCGCATTCGCGGTTACGAAATCCATATGGGTCGAACAGTGCCATTAACCTCTGAAGGAGAAGCTTTTGTGCGGATCCATGAGCCCGGTAAAAAAGCATCATGGCATGACGGCTGGGCGACCAGGGGGGGAAGGGTGGCCGGCACTTATGTTCACGGGATACTGGACGCGTCCGGCTTTCGTGGGGAATTCCTGAACCGCCTTCGAAGGGCCAGAGGGCTCCTGGAAAAGCCCCCGCGGCAAGGCCGACAAGCCCGGTTTCACCAGTATGATCGTCTGGCCGATCACTTCGAAGCCCACTGCCGGGTGGACGACATCCTATCTGTAATTCTATCTGAAAGGACTATTCCATGAAAGGACTCAGCTCAGCCATCAGGACCCTGACCATGATCCCATGTGCGGCCCGTGAAGGGGAAAAACTGTCCGACAGTCTCTACTGGTTTGTGGCGGTGGGTTTGGGCCTGGGACTGGCGCTCTTTGCCTTTGGTTCCCTGTGGCAGTGGATTTTACCTACGCCCTGGCCGTTGGGCGGGGCTGTTTTGCTGGTGGCGCTGGAGGTGTTTCTGACCCGGGGCCTTCATCTGGACGGGGTGGCGGACTGGGCCGATTCAATCGGCGGGTTTGGCCGGGAAAAGCGACTTGCCATTATGAAGGACGTATCCGTGGGCGCCTTCGGAGCACTGGCCCTGATTCTGGATGTGGTTCTTCGCGTGGCGATTTTTTCAAGGCTCATGGCTTCGGGGTCATTGATATGGATTCTGGTGGTTACCGTAATCGCCAAGGACATGATGGTGGAGCTCACCACCACACTTCCCTACGCCCGTGCTAAAGAAGGGATGGCCGGGCCTTTTGTTGCCGGCGCTTCCGGAGAGCATCGTTTTTTATCCCACTGCCTCTGTCTGATTGTGTGTCTGCTCTTCGGACCGCTGGGCATCGGCCTGTTCCTTCTGGGATGGGGTTTTACAATGCTGTACGGAAAAAGATGCCGGAAGCAGTTCGGGGGCATCACCGGGGACCTGCTGGGGACCGCCAATGAAATGGTGAGCCTGTTGCTCCTGCTGTTCTGCGCCGCCTGGGGAGAAACAATTATGTCTATGACCGGTTGGTTCTGGTTGCGGTAGCTGCCAAGCCGACTCCGCCAAAGTGGCTACGACGGCCGGAAAGGAACATTTATGGCCAAATGCATTATTGTCTTATGGATGGGTTTTCTGCTGGATGTTTTTCTGGGTGATCCCGAATACCGTTTCCATCCCATTCGGTTGATGGGGCACGGCATCTCTTTTGGGGAGAAATGGTTGAGGAAGCTAGGGATGGCGAGTCGGCCAGGCGGAATCATCCTGGCATTGGTGCTCATGGGCGTAACGCTTATGATTTTTTTGCTGTTGTTTCGTATTCTGAACGGAATATATGGGCCTCTGGCGTTTCTTTTCCAGGTTTATGTCTGTTTCTCCTGCTTGGCCCTGCGGGATTTAACGGTACATTTGAACCCCGTGGTAGATGCTCTGGAATCAGGGGATCTCGATGCAGCCCGGCACCGTGTTTCGAGGGTTGTGGGTCGTGACGTGACGGTGTTGGATGAAAAAGGGGTTTGCCGGGCCGCCGTAGAAACCCTGGCCGAGAACTTTATCGACGGGTTTGTTTCCCCCCTTTTCTGGTATTTGGCAGGGGGTCTGTTGGGTTGGCTTTTGGGTATGGAACCGGTTATTTTTGCCCTTGTCACCATGCTGGTGTTCAAGGTTGTCAGCACCATGGATTCCATGGTGGGTTACAAAAATGCGAAATATGAGGCACTTGGCTGGGCAGGGGCGAAACTGGATGATGTCATGAATTTTATTCCGGCCCGGCTCTCCTTCATTTTTCTGTTCCCGGGCGCCGTTTTGGCGGGATGCGATGGCATTCAAGGGATAAAGATCGGTATCCGAGACCGGTTGAAACATGAGTCCCCCAACTCGGCCCATGGGGAGAGCTTTGTGGCGGGAGCGCTGGGGATTCGCCTGGCCGGACCCGCAATCTACGGGAATGTCCGCAAAGAAAAACCGTGGCTGGGAGAAGGGTTTGGGGATGCAACCCCCGCTGATATCGTGAAAACCATGTGGCTGCTCTGCGCTGCCGCCTGGGTCTCAATGGGGTTCGCCACCCTTCCTCTGATCTGGATTTCCTGAAAAGGAGGAAAGATCAATACAACCGATTCCAACGGTTTTCCATCTGCGCGGTTGGCTACCAACCCGAGTATACTGCAATCTCATCGGACAAAAATTACCCTTTAGTTTTAATATGGATTGAGATATCATGTTCAAGGCAATTGCTTATTTTTCAAGAAGACCATGACTGTATAGGGCAATATGGAGAGGGAATCAGATCGTTTAGCCAAAAAGGATGTGGCCGCGTTAAAATCCCGGTGGAATGAAAAAGTTTCCGATGGAAGTGGCACCGCTTTACAACGGATGATCGAACGGCTGAAAAGCGAATGCGGGAAAAATAATCCGGACCGGCCATCATCGCTTGATTTAAGGGGGATTACGTTTCTTCACGAAGACCTTTCGGCCCTTGATCTGTCGGGATATGATTTTTCCCATTCCAATTTAAATAGGACGAATTTAAAGGGGTCTATTTTAAGTTATTCAAAATTTAACATGACAAGTCTTGATCAGACTATCCTTGATAAATGTGAGTTTATCGGGTCTGATTTAAGCTACGCCAGTCTCAATGAGTGCAGTGCGAAAATGTGCGGGTTTGGAGGAGCAAATCTTTCTAATGCAAGCCTGATCGATGCAGATTTAAGTGGTGCAACCTTTAGTCGATCAAAATTGATTTATGCAGATCTGAGGGCTTCCAATTTAGAGAATGCAAGGCTTTCAGAAGCTGATTTGTCATGGGCGATCTTTACACGAGCAAAGCTATTGAAAAGTGATTTAAAGCAAAGTAACGTCAATGGAACAAATTTTGAGCTGGCTGATATGCAGGGCTGCCGACTGCTGGGAATCAAGAATTTCAAAAAATCCAGGTGGATCGGTGCTGATATCCGGGGGTTGGACTTAAGGGGCGCCTATCTCGTCAGGCGCCATATTGCAGATGAGAATTACCTGTATGAATTCCGGACCAGTTCCCCCTTTCATAGAGCTGTATATTTGCTCTGGTGGGCCACTTCCGATTGTGGAAGAAGCCTTCTCAGGTGGTTCTTCTGGCTGCTATGCGTCACTTTGATTTTTGCGGCTGTATATACGCAAGTTGACATCGATTATGGTGAATACAAGACGCTCTTTTCACCCATATATTTCAGCTTCGTTACATTGACCACGCTCGGCTACGGGGACGCTGTTCCCTCATCTTTAACCGCACAGATTTTTGTAACATTGCAGGCCATTACAGGTTATATGGGGCTGGGGGGCCTCTTGAGTATTTTGGGCAATAAAATGGCCCGGCGGGCTGAATAAAAAAACCTAGGTGACCTATGTTTTCATTTTTTAAAAATAAGGTTGATCCGAAAGCAAAATTGCAGAAAGTTTTGAAAGGGTATCGGCTTCCCTCGTTTCCGGCGGTGATTTTGCAGATATTGCAAAAAATCAGGAATCCCGATTCGTCGGCCATAGATATTGCAGAATCTCTTTCCCTTGATCCCGGGCTTTCCGTAAGTCTTTTAAGTATTGCCAATTCCGCGGCGTTTTCACCAAAAAATAGAGTTGAGAACTTGACCCAGGCCATAGCCCTTGTGGGATTTTCCCAATTGGAATCTTTGGTCTTAGGGGTTGGCATTGCCAAAGGCATTCCAAAACAGACGTGCCAGTGGCATGATCCCGCAGAGTTCTGGCTGACAGCTGCAAGACGGGCAGTGCTTGCCCATGAACTGGCTTTGATCCTCTCTCCGGCAAAAGAATCAGAATGTTTTACCGCAGCATTTCTTCAGGATATGGCACTGCCGTTTCTGGCTTGTTATCGAATTGACGATTATGAGCCGATCTTCAAGAAATGGCATCTTGAAGGAGGCGATCTTGCCCAATTGGAGCGAGAGGTTATGGAATGGGATCATGCAGAAGTTGCCACGTGGATTTGCAGCGAATGGGGGCTTCCTGAAAACATCGCCTTGGCCATCAAGAACCATCACAACCCGGATGTTGATAATGGCCATGAAACTTTTGGGCCCATAAGCCTGGTTTCAATATTAAGGGAAAATGACTCAAATGATGGTGTGGATGAAATGATTGCCAGAGCAGATGCCGTTTACGGTATTTCCGAAAAAAAAATGCAAGCGATCATTGAACCCAGTTTCGAAAAGGCCAAAGATCTTGCCCGAATGATTGTATAGACCCTACACCACTCTACCCACGGCCGGCTCGGTTTCCTGCCGTAATCATGCACGGTGTCGACGATGGCCCGAATGTTTTCCAATCTGACATACGGCCACAAATCCGATCCGGGCCATACCGCATCGACCCCTGCGTCGATGTTCTTCTTCGGGTCCCGGTTTTGCCTGCTTAAGATAGCTGTGCATGGTCTCCTCCCTGATTTTCGCTTCTGAAGATGTTCAGCCTTGCAGATAACCGGCTATCCCGTTTTCGTTTCAGGGCCTCGGCCGCGCCGTCTTCATGTTTGTAAAAGCCTTTTTCATTCTTTAAACCGAGCCGGCCCTCATCAATTAAATCGCTCAGGATCTGAGGGGGCCTGAACTGCTCCCGACCCAGTTTTTCATACAAGTATTGGAATATGGCACGGTAAGTGTCCAGCCCGGCCTGGTCAATAATCTCGAAAGGGCCAAAGGCGCTCAGGCGAAATCCAAAACTCGATTTTACGATCCGGTCAACTTCCTCAGGGGAGGCCAGGCCCTCTTCGACGATGGCAAGGGCCTCGGCCGCCATGGCGAACTGTATCCGGTTTGCCACAAAACCGGGCGCGGACTTGCACATGGTGGGGAACTTACCGATTCGTTCCATAAAGGCGATGGCTGTATCAATGGTTTGCCGGCTGGTGGCGTTGGCCGGGATGATCTCTACCGCGGGCGTGATCGACGGTGGATGGAACCAGTGGGTGCCCAGGACCCTCTCCGGGTGACGGGTGACAGCAGCGAGTTCGTCGATGTCATAGGATGAGGTGTTGGTGGCCAAGATGATGTGAGACTCGGCAACGGTTCCCAGTTGTTTGAAAATGTCTTTCTTCCAATCCAGGTTTTCGCTGATGGCCTCCAAGACATAGTCGGCTTTTCCGGCAGATCCGTCAAGGTCCGTGGTGGTGGTGATTCTGGCCAGGGTATTCTCAAGCCCCTTGGGTTGAAGCAGTTTCAATTCGACCATAAACTCGAGGTTTTCACGGATCCAGACTTCGGCCCGATCCAGTAACACCCTGTTTTTATCCACCAGAAAAACGTCCAGGTCGTTTAAGGCAAAGATTTGAGCCAACCCATGCCCCATAACGCCTGCACCCACCACAAGCACGTTTTGTATGTCCTTCATCCTTTTTTCCCTCCCATAGGTTATTTTTTCCTGGTTTTCTATCTGCCAATGCGCGGTCCAGCCGGCATCCACCATCAGTACGTGGCCAGTGATGAGATGGATGATACGAAAACCCGATCTTGCATGTCAAACCTAATCTGTGGGCGTTTACGGGGAAAATCAATAGGCTTAATCTCACACGCTTGACAAGTTATGATCCATCTGAGATGCTATTTTTCAAAACTGAGAAAAGGAGGTTTCTAAATGTCGGAGTTATTGAAAATTCTCGGAAGCAGGTACCCCGTTATTCAGGGTCCCATCGGCGAACTTAACAGCCCTGAAATGGTGGCCGCTGTTTGCGAGGCGGGTGGTTTCGGTGTATTGGCGCTGGGGTTCACCAGAGATCTCGAAGCCATCAAAAAAATGATCGCTGAGATCCGCGAACTGACAGACAAGCCCTTTGGGGCCAATCTTATGATCGCCATGAACCCAGCCAACGAACAGATCCTTGAGGTACTGGCCGAGGCCGGTGTGAAGACCGTCACCACGTCGGCCGGTTCCCCCAAAAAAATCTACCCGAAAATTCATGAATTGGGAATGAAAGGTCTGCACGTTGTTTTGGATTTCTCCTTTGCCCTCAAGGCGGCTGATGCGGGAGCAGACGGCCTGGTTGTTTCCGGGTGCGAGTCGGGCGGCCTTCGGACCATGAGGCCCGAATCGTCCAACATGGTCCTTATTCCGTTGGTCTGCGACCATGTAACGGTACCCGTGGCGGCAGCAGGAGGCATTGCCGATTCCCGCGGCTATGGCGCCGCCCTGGCCCTGGGCGCCCAGGGAGTTCAGATTGGCACCCGATTTCTTTCGGCCGCGGAAAGCCCGGCCTCGGAAGCCTGGAAGAAAGAGATTTTGAACTGCCCTGACGGGGGGACTACCCTGCTTCCTTTGGGCGGCATGAACGTCCGGATTATCAATAATCCCAGCCTGGCCGAGAAGATGAACGACCCCAACATCGACCTTTCCCAGGCGTACAACATGATGAACATGGGCAAGGCCTGGCGATCCGGGGATTTTGCTCTCTTTCCGGCGGGAGGGGGTCAGGTCAGTGCCTCAATTACGGAGATAAAATCGGTCAAAGACATTATTGATGAGATGGTGTCGTGATTTGCGATGTTACGACCCTCAAATGATGGTGGAGGCGTTCACCGAAGCCGTAAACTTCCCCGAAGATAAAATCAATCAGCCGAATAAACCCAACTACTGCCGGCTGCCTTACGGGAGCCGGCAGTTTCTCGAGAATCACTTATTAATGATTTAGATCAATCCGTATTTAACGAAGTAAAAGCTTCCTCTACTAATTCAGCATCCCTGTTACCACTGAATTCCCAAAGAAACCATCCGCCAAGATCCTGTTCTTTTATATATTTACATTTTTCTTCTACCGCCTGTAAGCTATCATAACTCACAAATTCACCATCCGTATTTATGTAGTAACTCGCTTTTGCAATATCATCCCAGTAATAGAAAGAAGGGGATGTCGGCAGGTTCATTTTACCGCTTTTACCGACAATGCTGTCATAATCATATGCTGCCGGTTCCCAAGTACCGCCTCCTGGCGTGCCGCCCTGTTGAAACAGGGATTGTATGCCGGAACCGCTTCTGCCATATAATGGACTTCCTATCATGATCTTTTCTCTGGGAACACCTTGAGAAATAATATATTGCACCGATGCATTTACGGTGCCTTGCTGGAATGTAGGATCATTAAAACTATCCGGGTTATCAGGATTATGATATATGGGACTTTGATGACCTGCGGCATTACCCCATGCAACAGCCACCACATCATATGTCATTATATCCAAGTAATCCGCATAATCGGAAACTGCTTTAATATCGATATCTTTAATATTCTTTTCAGCACAATTAAATGCTACAGCTATTTCATAATCTATGCCGGTTTGTTCTGATAATGTATCTAATGCTTCTCTCGTTTCTCTGGTTAATGCTACCAATTGAGCACTTTCTTCCGGTTTTGGCGCAGCATAAGAGAACTGGGGCCCTAATACCGGATATTCCCAATCATAACTGACACCTTCAAATTTATACGTCTTTAAAAAATCCACCAGTGAATCAATGAATACTTTTCTTGACTCTGACGTCCTGGTCATTTCTGGAAATTCATCACTTCCGCTCCAACCCCCCACAGAAGCCATTATTTTTATATCTTTCTTATAATATTCGTTTACAAGCTCATCCAATCTATTTAATCTTTCAAAATTACCATAATATTCTTTTTCACCATTCCAATCTCCTGCCGGATAAACACCATACTCAGTTACGACTTCAGGAAATCTCTTATCTACTGCGGCCCATTTATCCCATATTTGTATTTTGCCGTCTTTTAATTGCAGGAATGCATAATTAATATGTGTAATATGTTCTACCGGCAAATCAGTAACTTGATATCCTCTACCATATATACTCCACTCGGCAAAATATCCATTTATCTTCTTTTCAAAATTAACTGGATTCGGCACCGGGTCCGGTACCGGCGTTGGGTCAGGTTCCGGTTCGGGAGTGGGTTCCGGCTCCGGTGTAGGTGTGGGTTCAACACCTCCCACAGGTCTCCACACATACCAGGGATTACTGGCAAAACCATCAGGATTATCTCCTTGGGTCCACCAATACGCTTGGTATATTTTACCATTATAAACAACCTGTTCACCCCCTAAGTAGATCGTTGATGCATCCCATTCCTCAGCGACCGTGGGTGTTGGTTCCGGCTCCGGTTTAGGTGTGGGTTCAACACCTCCCACAGGCCTCCACACATACCAGGGATTATCGGCGAAACCATCAGGATTATCTCCTTGGGTCCACCAATAATTTTCATATGTTTGCCCGTTATGCTCTACTATAGAACCGGGTGTAGCATAAATAGTTGCTGCATCCCATTCAGCGGCAAAGAGCGTACTGCCGAATAGACCTGAGAAAAATGCCATAAAAAATGCAATTTTCCATTTTGCTCCGACACAAATGAGTCTATTGACCATTTCGTTACCTCCTTTTAAATTTTAAGTAGGGTGATGTGACCCTTCTTTTCTTCCCAGTAAAAAATTATCCCCGATTGTCCGACCAGAAAACAGGGGAAAACGCTCAATGTGATGTAATACACCGGGAAACGGATTTCGGTCACAAAAAAACTTTGACAAAAGCATCATTTTTTTTTGTTTTCGTCGATCAGAGTATTTAACGGGGTCATCAAATATTTGATTTTCTTAAGGTCTCTCGCCCTTGACAAGGGTCAGACCTTCTGAGATGCTGTCTTTCGAAAGGCTTGTTATGTTATCTCCAAAACATTTTATCATTTCCGCTGGAATTGAGCAGATGCAATTATCGGGAGAGTTGGAGGAAATTGTGGCCAAATGTGGATTAACGGATTGGCGGGAAGACTTTGAGAATGAAATAGAAAAATACCATAAATTAATCGTATGCAACCCGATTCAATGGAGATATATGGAGGGACCATGCTTGACAGATCAGACAAAGACATCTACCAACAGTTAATTGACTGGCTCAAAAAAGCCTGGTGGGGGCTTCCCGACTCCAAGCACCTCATGCCGACAATCGAGTCCTTTTATACACCTGAGGAGGCGGCGCTTCTGACGGGCATTCCTTTTTCGGGTCGAAGCCTTGAGGAGCTGGCCGAGATGAAGGGGATGAAGCCCAAGGATCTGGCCCGCAGACTGGATGCCCTGGCGCAGAGAGCAGCGGTCTGGCGGAGCCAAAAAGGCGATTCGATTCGTTACAGCTTGAATGATTCATTTTTCTTCTTTATGCGTGGCCCGTACTGGGCGGAACAGCCGGATGAAGCCTCAAAAAAGACAGCCAAGCCGCTCAACAAGTACTTTTATAATGGGTTTATGGATCAGTTTAGAGAGGTCCACGCCAAAGGACTTCGAACCATACCCATAGACAAGACCGTTGAAGATCCTCGCAGGATTCTGCCATATGAAGACGTGGTCAAGTTCGTGGATTCCCAGGACTACTGTACGGTCTCCTTCTGTCCATGCCGTCAGCGGAAACTTCTCGATCCCGACTCCAAGGTCTGCGACCATCCCATGGAGGTCTGTCTCCACTTCGGCCGGCTCGGGCACTACATTGTTGAAAACGACCTGGGCCGGGAGATTAGCCGGGAAGAGACCAAGGAAATCCTCAAGCAGTCGGCTGAATCGGGTCTGGTTCATGCCATCAGCAACTGGCAAAAAGGAGCGGATACCATCTGCAACTGCTGCACGTGCTGCTGTCTCTTTTTTGAAGCCTATCACGTCTTGAAACACCACAAAAGCCACGATTTAAGCAACTACCGGGTACGCACAACGCCTGAAACCTGCAAGGCCTGTGGTTTGTGCGTAGATCGCTGCCCCATGGATGCGCTCAGGCTGGAGGATTCCTTAAAGGCGACCAACAAGACGGGAAAGGTGGCAGTGCTGGCCCCCGACAAATGCATCGGCTGCGGTGTATGCGTCTACAAGTGCCCCACCCAATCCCTGATCCTGGCGCGTAAGGAAGAGACTTGCGATCCACCTATGGATGTGAGGGAGTGGATGACCCGTTGGTATGAGGATAAGAGAGGCGCGGAAAAAACGGATGAATCTCTTATTTAATTCAGGGGTTGTCGAGTTGGATCCGGAGGGACGCGAAGAGGTAATTCCCCATTAGACCTTTTCCAAGCGGCAGGGCACCCGCCGTCTTTGCAGCGGAAATCAAGCCATATTTTCATACAGCATCCGTTTTTCCGGACTCATGGCAGCCAAGTATTCCCGCGCTTCTTCTGGGGAAACGGCTTTCAGGGTTCCATCTTCCAACTGGATGACCACGCCGGCGTCGATCAGCATTTTGAAACGCTTTTTCCGAATATCTTTGTCCGGATGACAGATGATCTGGCAATGACCGCAAGTGAGCTGTCCCTTGTTGCCTGGCAGGAGCGCGTGATAGAAGCCTATGCCCGGTTTGGGCCGAAAGGCGTATGGTTTGACGGTACTCACCAGTGCGACCAGGAACTCATCGTCCTTTTCCGGTATGGGGAACCTGGCCGGCGACCAGGTAGACCACTTGCCCGATTTGGACAGTCCGGTAAACCCGCCGCAAACGTAGTCGCAACGGTTGTAGCTCTGCCGCCTGGCATAGGAGAATTCAACCCCGCCCAGGGTGATGGTGGTTTTTTCGTCCGGGTGCATGAGGCCAGAGGCACAAGCGGACTGGCACAGCCTGCACGCATCGCAATAGTTCTCCCTGGCAGGCAGGGGGTCCGTAGGCATTAGTTCAGCGTCCGTAACCACGGACCCCAGAATGATGGCACCGCCTTCTTTTTTCCGGATGACGTTGCCGGACAACCCGAAATGGGCGATGCCGGCGCGAACGGCCAGGTAACGATGAGAGATCGGCGGTTTTTCGTCAAGTAATCCCCGCGGCGTATCTTTTCGGTAGACGAAGTTGGATTCCACCGGAACCGCCGCATGCCCCTTCATCTCCAAAAACCGTGCCAATTCCAGGGCGATGCCGCTGGCATGGGTGTTGGTGCGGACGTTGTCAAGGCAGTGCCCGGAAAAGTCCTCCTTTTTCAAGAATTGCTCTATTTTTCCTTGGTCCAGCGGGAGGGCAAAAACCACGGCCGACCTGACACCACCCAAGACATAGGACAGATCCGTTGACGGCGGCCCGCCTTCCAGGGTCTCGGTCGTGGCGATACCCACGTCGATGGCGCCGGCGTTCAATGCCAGGTCTTTCACAAGTTGGTTAAGATCTTCATAACGCTTTTTGTCTTTTGCCATTTTTTACGTCCTCATTTTTTTCGCAGATGGATGATATGAAATCCAGGGCTTGTCTGTCAAATCCAAACTCGAAACTGAACATTCTTGGGGCCTTGCACTCTTGACAAGCGTTGGACCATCTGAGATGCTGTCTTCCGAAAGGCGTGTTATGTTATCTTTAAAACACTTTATAATCCTGTTTCTGATTTTTCTCTATGCCTGTGGCCCCGGCGGCAGTGAACCCGACAGTTGGGATAAAATTCTCACACGTCAGCACCAGGAACTTATCGAGACCTCCAAAGCCGTTGACCAGTTGATTTTGAAACTGCCGGATCGATTATCGAACCTTCAAAAACACCTCTACCTTCTTAGATCCAAGTTTGAAAAACTCATGCTCTATTTTAACCTGAGATCCGGAAACCCGCTTGTATTGCGGGATATACTGGGTGTCCTGGGTTGGTTTGAACGTGAAGTCAACAGACTCATTTTACCCCTCAAACAGGAAAAAGCTGCCATCGAGCGACAAATGGAGAACCTGGCAGACCTTTCTCACAAGTTCAAGCAGGAGGGTAATCCCACCCAAAAACTGGGACCTGAAATACAGGTAAAGGTGAAGGCCTACCTGAAGGATTTAACCTCCCTCCAAGCCAAACTCCAACCCCTAAGCCTCAAGCTGACCAAAGGAATGGATGCCACCGAAACCTTTATTCTCCTGTTGAAAAAGGACCAGACCCAAATTGAGCACGAGTCCAATCGAGTCCTTAAAGTCCATTTGTTGAAGCGAAACCCCGGTTTTTTTTCGCCCCCGGCCTGGATATTGGGAGCGGCCGAAGCCCGAAAATGGGCATCCCGATTCGGTATTTATCTGCTGGAGCCCATCGAGCTGAAGAGGATGGGATGGACCCTGTTCATGTCCAAAATTGCAATGTTTTCCCTGCTCCTTCTGGGGTTTTCCCTGTTTTTTCTGAAGCGGATGAAAAAACGTTTTGAAAGCCTGAACCCTATTCATTTAATTCCATTCCTTCTCTGTTTCGCAGTTAGCATGGGCATCCTTTTGGGTATTTCTTCCACTGGACTTTTTCCTTCTGCATTTTTTTCGACCACCGTAACGGTTATTCTGGTCTACGGCCTCATCTCCCTTTCCCGTAATCTGCGGCGTCTTTTTTTCGCTGACCAGGCTTCCGAACCCCATCGTCTGGTCCCCCTGTGGGCTGCTGTTTCCACCTGTGCCCTGATGGAATCCCTTCATATCCCCCAGGAAACCTTTATTCCCGTCTGGTCAGCCCTGCTCTTGGTCCTGTGTTGGGGCTATGCCCGAGACAAAACCAAAAGGCAGGGCTGGGCCAATATATCCAGGGGCATTCTGATCGGCGCCATGCCGCTTCTGGCGCTTCTGGCACTTTTGGGTTGGGGCTATCTATCGATTCTTCTGGGGCTGCTGATCTTGTTGTTATCACTGAATGTCCGCCTGGCCAAAGTTTTCAGTGCCGTACTGGGACGGATGGGATCTCGCCAGCAGCGCAGAAAAACGGCTTCGGATGCGCATACCACCAAGCCGGTAAAAAGCCTGGGATTTCCATTGATCTTTCTCACGTTGCTGTTGTCGGGCGTTGCCTGGGTCTTTATCTTTGTGGGAGGTGGATCGCTTTTTATGGAGGTCATCCGCTACAGGGTGGGTTGGGAGCAATTCACATTCAGCATCTCCCGCATTATCTGTATCTTTTCGCTTATGTTCGTGGTCCGCGCCGGGATTACTCTTGCGCGTTCGGCTTTGGCCAAACTGCCGGACACCCACCCGGATCTGGATTCGGGTTCAGTTCAGTCCCTGGACACCATCGTCACCTATGTGCTCTGGTCCCTTTTTTCGTTGGCCACGTTGGGGCTTTTGGGCCTCTCCTTCAGGAACCTGGCCGTCGTCGCCGGCGGCCTTTCCGTGGGGCTGGGTTTCGGGTTGCAGAATATCGTGAACAATTTCATCGGCGGATTGATTCTCCTGTTCGGCAGAAGCATCCAGCCCGGCGACTTGGTGGAGATCGACAATATCAGGGGGCATGTTCGAAAAGTGACCATTCGTAACACGCTGGTAAAAGCGTTTTCAGGGGCCACCATTTTTGTTCCCAACTCCCTCTTGATTTCCCAGAAAATGGTCAACTGGAGCCACGCAGACCGGCGTTATCGTCAGGAAATCAAAATCGGCGTGGCTTACGGCTCCGACGTGGACAAGGTGACGGATCTGCTCCTTACCGCCGCCAAACAAAGCACCAAGGTGCTGGATCGTCCGCCCCCGAGAGTCCGGTTCCTCGATTTCGGCGATAACACCCTGGTATTTTCCCTGAGGGTATGGATCAAGGGCTGGGTCGATCGGTACGCCGATTCGGAAGTGCGCTACCACATCGACCGCATTTTCCGGGAAAACAATATTGAAATATCCTTTCCGCAGCTGGATTTGCACATCCGATCGGCGGAAGGACTTGAGAATCTTCATGGCGCCATTCCCGGAAATCATGATGACGAGAGACGGGTTTAACCGGTTAAAATGGCATATCGTTTGATTTTATTATAGAGAGAAGATCTGGATACTCCCAGCATTCTAGCGGCCCGGGCTTTGTTTCCCCGACACAAACCCAGGGCATTCTTAATCAGCTTGATTTCGTTCGTCCGTATTTCAGCTTTCATATGCAGGCCCTTTTGACCATCTTCGGGCCGGGTCTCGCTTTTTGAGACATTCATGTGTCCGGGTAGGTGATCCACATCAATAGCGTCCTCATTCTGGGCCACGCACACGGCCAGTTCAAGGGCGTTTCTCAGTTCTCGCACATTTCCCGGCCAGGCATAACGCATCATTTCAAAGATTGCGTTCTGAGTCAGTTTCATTCCAAAGCCGGAGCCGCTTTGAAGGAAATGTTCTACCAGCACCGGAATATCTTCGGCCCTGTCTCTCAGCGGTGGAATGCTGATGGAAATGACCGAGAGACGGTGAAAGAGATCCTGCCGAAAGTTCATCTGGTTTTTGAGAAAATCAAGGGGTTTGTTGGTGGCGGAAATGAGCCTGAAATCGATCTCCGAGGGGAGGACTTCGCCGATTTTCTCAACCCGCTTTTCCTCCAGTACCCGCAGCAGTTTGGCCTGGGCCTTGAAGGGCAGTTCTCCGATCTCATCCAGAAAAAGAGTCCCTCTGTGGGACAGTTCGATTTTGCCGATTTTGCCCTTTTTTCGAGCGCCGGTAAATGCTCCGGGGCCATATCCAAACAACTCCGATTCCAACAGTTCATCCGGTATGGATGCACAGTTGACGCAGACAAACGGACCTTCGTTATGGTTGCCGGCGTGATGAATGGCATGGGCAAACAGCTCCTTTCCCGTTCCGGTTTCTCCGGTAATCAGGACGGCGCTGTCGGTGGGCGCGTACATGAGAGCCCTGTTTTTCAAGGCCACAATAGTGTGGCTGATTCCCTTGATATCTTCAATGTTGTATTTGGGGGTGAGTAAATCGCTAGCCGCTCTTTTAAAAGTTTTAACCTTTATCTCCAGCAGATCCAACTTGCGGGCCATTTCGCGCAATTCAGAAATATCCTGAAATATGCACTGGGTCATGGCGCCGATGAATTTGTCGCCCTTGGTGATGGGAATCCGATTTACCACCAATGTGCCCTTTCCCTGATAGTTGTATTTCCAGCCCAGTTCGGCTTTCCTGGTTCGAATCACCTCGGGGAGCCGGGAATCGGGAAAGTATTCCGTAATATGCTTTCCGTAGGTTTCTTTGCGGTCCACACCGATTAACTCCTCGTATTGGCGATTCATGAACCGAATAACGCCGTTCGGGTCCACAAAAACGATACCAAGGTAGGCCTGATCCATCAATAGTTCCAATACCGGCAGCAATTTTTCAGCATTGTCCAGATCCAGGACATGCTTTTCTGAAGGCACTTCCTTCAGACGTCCGTTTGCTGTATTTTCCATCACACCATTTCTCACAGGCAAATGCCTCTTGATTTACTGTCCAATGTTTGTACACCATTCATCAGGCATCTGTCAAACCGCCTGAACGTTTTGCAGCATGGTTAAGGCGGCAATTGGCGGTGAAAGAGTGTGAAGTAAACTTATTTGCAGCTTTGTGTCCAAATGCCGGACACTGATTTTCATGAAAAGTGTCCAAACAGAGGACATTTCAAACCTCCCTTTTACTGCTTCACCAATAGTTTATTGAAATCATGTTGTTTATTTTCGTGGCATGCTCTTTGCTTTATGACCGTTCTACTTGGTAATGACCATCTGGTTTTGCACACGGCACGTCTTTCGGGCGTACAACCAACACGAACTTAAGGTGATAATTATGGATTTTACTCAAGAAGATGTTCTACAAATTTTAAGAATAATGGATGAATCCGAATATGAGCAACTTCATCTTGAAGTGGGCGAATTTAAGCTCGTTGTGAACAAACGAAGTGTTCCCGGCCTTTCTCAGGGCGAACAGGACGTACCGGTTCCAGCGCCTACTGATGTTCCGAAAAATCTTGAAAAAAAGGTTCGGAGCGACTCCCCCACTGGAAAAGCCGACTCAATAGAAGATGTCGGAATGACGGATGAAGCGTATGCGCCAGAAGGTCTTATCCCCGTCCGGTCCCCCATACTAGGCACCTTCTACATCTCGCCAAAGCCGGGCGATCCCGCTTTCGTAGAAGAGGGCCAGGTTGTGGATGAGAATACTGCAGTCTGCATCATCGAAGTGATGAAGCTTTTCAGTACCATCCACGCGGGGGTAAAGGGCCGCATCTCCAAAATTTGTGCGAACGATAGCCAAATGGTGGAGTACAACCAAATCCTGTTTCTCATTGAACCGCAAGCGGATCAGGGAGAGGGCTGAAAACCATGGCGACCATATCACGCGTTCTGGTAGCCAATCGGGGCGAAATTGCCGTTCGCATCATCAAGGCTTGCCGAAAACTGGGTATCGAGACGGTCCTGGCCATGTCAGAGGCGGACCGCGACTCCCTGGCCGCAAGAATGGCCGACCGCGCCGTTTGCATCGGCCCCGCGCCGCCCCTTGAGAGTTATCTGAAAGTGAATACGATCGCCATGGCGGCCCTCGGGACCGGTGCGGACGCCATTCACCCGGGGTACGGATTTTTGGCGGAACAGCCTGCTCTGGGAGAAGCCTGCGCCCGAAACGGATTGATCTTTATTGGCCCTAAACCGGACAGCATCCGGGAAATGGGGGACAAGCTGGTCGCTCGAAAAACCGCCATGGACCTGAGCATTCCGGTAATCCCCGGATCTGCCCTGATCACTGATCTGGCCCAAGGGTGGCGCGAAGCAGAGAAAATCGGATTCCCCATTCTACTGAAGGCCGCAGCCGGGGGCGGCGGAAAAGGAATGAAAGCGGTCTACAAGCCCGAGGAAATGGAAACCGTTTTCATGGAAGCCTCCGCCGAGGCAAGGGCCGCTTTTGGCGATGACCGGCTCTTTGCGGAACGTTTCATCCCCAACGCCCGCCACATTGAAGTGCAGATCCTTTCGGATGGTTCAGGGAAATGCGTTCATCTTTTTGAACGGGACTGCTCGCTTCAACGCCGGTATCAGAAAATGATTGAAGAAGCCCCTTCCACCGCAGTCTCGAATGGGCTGAGGAAGCAAATGTGTGAGGCCGCCATCCACATTGCGCAATCCATCGGGTATGAAAATGCCGGGACCGTTGAATTCGTACTGGACCAGGATGAGAAGCGTTTCTATTTCCTTGAAATGAACACGCGCATCCAGGTCGAACACCCGGTCACGGAAATGGTGACTGATGTGGACCTGGTTGCGGAACAGATTCGAATTGCTTCAGGCGAAAAACGCCTGTTCACCCAGGACGAGATTCGAGTGACGGGACATGCCATTGAATGCCGTATTAATGCGGAATGTCCCAACGAAAACTTTCGCCCCTCGCCGGGCAGAATCGTAAAATGGGAGGTTCCCCGGGGGAAAGGCATCAGGGTGGATACCCACTGTTTTGGGGGATATTTTGTGCCCCCCTATTATGATTCCCTCCTGGCAAAACTTATTGTGTTCGAAAAAACCCGCGAAGACGCCATTTTAAAAATGGCGCAAGCCCTAAATAATTTTCATGTGGTGGGAATTGATACCAACCTCGAATTTCTTTCAGCCATAATGGTCCATCCCCATTTCAAAAGCGGACAAACCAACACACGCTGGCTGGAAACGATTATGTGCAACAAGGAGACGGAAATCCATGAATAAAATCACTTTTGTGGACACGACACTGCGTGACGCACACCAGAGCCTCTGGAACGGGCAAATGACCACCGCCATGATGCTCCCGATCGCTCCGGTTATAGATAAGGTGGGATTTGAGGCCCTCGATTTCATGGCCCTCATCAGCATGGACTGGTGCATTCGTAATCAAAAGGAAAACCCTTGGGAGCGGTTGAAGCTTATGTCCAAGGCCATGCCCAATACGCCCCTTATCGTCGGAGGTGTGCTCAGGAATTTTGGAAACGTCCCCGATTCCGTGACGGAGTTTTGGGCTAAAACGGTTGCAAAAGCAGGGGCCGGGCTTATCCGGATCAATGATCCGTGCCATGATATGACTGAAATCAAAAAAGCCGTCAAATGGTCGAAATCGGCCGGACTGACCACTATGGCCGCCCTGATCTACTCCTACAGCCCCGTCCATACGGATGAATATTATGCGGAAAAAGCAAAACAGATGGCATTGGCAGGGGCTGAACGGATATTCATCAAGGATGTGGATGGTCTCCTGACACCTGAGCGAACCCGCACCCTGGTTCCTGCGATCCTCAAAAAGATTGCCGGAATTCCCCTGGAAATCCACGGGCACTGCACTACCGGCCTTGAGCCCATCTGCTATTTGGAGGCCGTAAAGCTAGGCGTTACCACCGTGCACACAGCGGTTTCCCCTCTGGCCAACGGCCCGTCCCAACCATCTATCGAAAATATTCTCAAAAACCTCCCCCATCTTGGCTTTTCAGCCGATATCGACGAAGATGCGCTCAAGAACATGACCGAACACTTTCGGTATATTGCCGAAAGAGAGGGTTTTCCCATGGGCGCTCCCGTGGAATACGATCTTTTCCAGTACGAACATCAGGTTCCGGGCGGCATGATGTCCAACTACAAGGCCGAACTGGTTAAAAGAGGACTTAACCGCCGATTGAATGCACTGCTCAGGGAGATTGCTCAAATACGAAAAGAGTTGGGGTTTCCCATCATGGTGACCCCTCTTTCCCAATACATCGGCGCCCAGGCCATATTGAACCAGACCGGGGGAGAACGCTATAAGATTGTTACCGACGAGGTCATCAAATATGTTCTGGGCCACTTCGGAGAACTGGCCGCGCCTGTAGAAAAATCGGTCCTGGAAAAAATCCTGAAAATGCCCCGTGCAAAGGAACTGGAGAACTGGGAACCGCCTCAGAAATCCATTGAAGCACTGCGCCGGGAATTTGGACCCGGCTTATCCGACGAGGATTTTCTCCTGAGGGTATTGAGTTCAAACCAGGAGGCGCTAAATGACGTATTGGCCGCCGGGCCTCAAAAATACGATTATCCAAGGGGAGACAAACCGATTATGTCGTTGATCCGGGAGCTATCCGAGCGGAAAGACGGGGCTTCCGTTCAGATCAGAAAAGGTGATTTTTTCCTTGAAATGCGATGAACCGGGTGACGTCCTTTGCCCAATTTCTAATCGATGGGAGCTGATATGGATAAATTAATCATTACCGCCGCCATTACCGGAAGCCGGAATATGCGGAACATTTCCCCCTATATACCCTATACGCCGGAGGAAATTGTTCAGTCTTCCATAGAATGCTGGAATGCGGGCGCCGCCATTGTACACATTCATGTTCGGGATCCCGAATCCGGTTTGGGCACGCAGGACCCGGAGCTTTTCAAACAGGTTGTGGAACCTTTGAGAGAACAGACCGATGTGATTGTCAACCTCACCACGAGCGGCATTGCCGGCAGGAATCTTCCAATGGAAGACCGGCTGAAGTCCCTGGAACTGAGACCTGATATGGCGTCCTTTGACGCCGGTTCCATCAACTTGGGAGGCGGGGTCTTCATTAATCCACCGGATTTTCTGGACTTGGCCGCCAACGAGATGAAACGGCTTCACGTGAAACCCGAAATAGAAGTATTCGACTCCGGTATGGTTACCACCGCTGTCGCTCTCAGAGACAAGGGGAAACTGGAAACCCCACTGTATTTCCAATTTGTTCTGGGTACGCCGTCAGGCGCCGTGGCTACACCGAAATCCCTGCTCCATTTAACTGAAATCATACCCGTGAACAGCATCTGGTCTGTTACCGGAATCGGCAGGGCACACCTGCCCATGGCAATGATGGCCCTCATCATGGGCGGACACATCCGGCTCGGCATAGAA
Source organism: Deltaproteobacteria bacterium (assembly GCA_018644785.1). The sequence goes on from JABGPV010000010.1 coordinate 30,939, forward strand.
GACAACCTGTATTATAAACAGAGGGTTTTAGCGAAGACCAATGCTCAGTTCGTTGTGCGAATCGCTCGAATCGCCCGCGAATACGGCAGAGAAATCGCTTCACCGGATGAGGCGCGGGCCATTCTGGGCCTTTCAAAGGGAAAAGGATCGAAAAAGGATTAGGTAGCCTTCAGAAGATTCCGGAATCTACTCAAGGAATAAATCAATGCATCGACAACTCAAAATGAAAGGAGAGATTGAAAAATGAATGTAATGTTGGAAATTGACAAGATGGACAAACTGATTATCACTGTGGCCACCACGGGGGGGCTTCATGATAAAAGCGTCAACCCCAATCTGCCGGAGCAGCCCGATGAGATTGCGCAGGATGCGTACGACTGCTACAACGCCGGGGCCGCTGTTCACCACATTCATGTGCGCGATAAACTGGGGAGAACAACCGGAGATTTGAACGTTTACAGTGAGGTCATCAGCGCGGTTAAAGCCAAATGCCCGATTATTACGCAGATCGGAAACGGTATTGGAGGGGTTTATCGGGCTGACGGCAGTTTTGAAGTGGCCACTCAGGAAGAAAGGATGGACCTGACCACCATAACCCCTAAACCGGATATGCTCACCATCAACTGCGGGACCTTTCAATTCGGGTACATTCCAGACACTACTTTTTACAATCCCCTTCAGTGGAACCTGGAGTTCCTTAAAAAATGCTACGAGCGAGACATCGCCGTTGAATGCGAATGCTACGATATCAGCCATATTGAAAATGCAAAGGAAATGGTTCGTCAGGGGGTTTTGAAAGAGCCCGTTCACTACAGTCTGGTTCTGGGGATCAAGGGAGGGATTCCGGCAAGCCCTCAAATGATCAGCGCCATGGTGGGTGTCATACCGGAAGGGTCCTCGTGGCAGGTCATCACCATCAGTAAGCAGCAGGTTCCTTCCACCATAATGGCCATGTGCCAAGGGGCCAATATCCGGACGGGCATGGAAGACAACATCTACTATAGGAAAGGCGAGCCGGTGAAAAGCAATGTTCAGTTGGTGGAAAGAATGGTCCGAATCGCCCGGGAGTTGGGACGGGAAATTGCTACTGTGGATGAGGCAAAGGAAAGACTGGGGATAAAATCATAAAACAATCGATTCAAGAAAGTGAAAGGAGAAAATCAGATGGGGATCAAAAAACTGTTGGTGCTTTTAGGATTGTTCGGGTTTGCTTTTTCCGGTATGATTATTGGCCAGGCTGTCGCGGCCTCCGACGTAATTGAAATCAAAGCGGCCAGTTGGTATCCGCCGCAGCATCCCATGTTTAAGGAAGCCTATGAACCCTATGCCAAAGTCATTGAAGAACGGACCAATGGAAAAGTAAAATTCATATGGTTCCCCGGCGGAACCCTGGCCAAGGCGGCTCAGACCTATGATGCGGTCAAGACCGGTCTGGCGGACATGGCCATGCCCATGGCCCTTTGGACCGTGGAAAGCCAGTTCCCCGTTTCCACAGTGGTTATTCTCCCCTTTATGACTGATTCTGCCGTTCAGGTGGCGGACCTTTACTATCGGGCGTTTCAGGCCATACCGGAAATCAGAAAAGAATATGGGGGTCTCAAGGTTCTGGGGTTTCATACCACCGAACTGGTCAACCTGGACATGAAAAGCACTCAGATTAAGACATACCAGGACCTGGCCGGAAAAAAAGTATGGCCCGGATCCGCAACAAGTGTCAAGTGCTTGAAATTATGGGGAGCCGTTCCCCGTATGACCAAGATCGAGGATCTCTACATGAGCCTTCAGCGGGGGACTTTGGATGGTTGTACTTTCCCCTGGGTGGCGCTGAAAGCCTTTCGTCTTACGGAAGTGACCGCCAGCCACACGGTGCTGAATTTTACCGCCGGCCAGAACCCCATTGTTATGAATCTGGACAAATGGAAGTCGCTGCCGCCGGATGTTCAGAAGGTATTTGAAGAACTGGCCCCATCCATCGGTCTTCTGGTGGGGCATGTCTTTGCCAAATACGGAAACCGCATTGAAGGGGCCCTTAAAAAACGGGGCGACTTCATCTATCACCCGACCCCGGAACAGAAGGCCCAATGGAAAGAAAAAGTCATGCCCGTTTACCAGGGTTGGGTCAAACAGGTGAGTGCCAAGGGCGTGGACGGGGAAACCATCCTCAAGAAAGTGCAGGCCCTTGCAGCGGAAGTTAAGAAAAATCCCCCTAAGCCCGCCGCCTGGTGGGGGAAACGCTGGCAGAAATAGGCATAAAGCGTTTAAAAAGAAGGTTGGCAGAAAGGGTATCCGGAAGTGTCGGCTGATCCTCGGGGGTGATGCCGGCACTTCTTCAGTGTTACACCCCTAGTAAAAAAGGTAAGGACTATGAACAAGGACATTTATGCGCTTCTGGCCAAGAAGCTCGATGAATTGCCCAACGGTTTTCCCGTTACGGAAAGCGGGGTTGAACTGCGGATACTGCGAACGATATTTTTACCCCATGAAGCCGAAATGGCCTTAAAAATGCGATCCGTCCCGGAAACGGCCGATGAGATCGCCGAGCGTCTGGGAAAACCGCTGATCGAGATGCGAACCGTTCTCGATGATATGGCTCGGAAAGGTCAAATCGGGACTTCCAAAATGGCTGGACGTCAAGTGTATCGATCGGTTCCATTTGTTGTGGGAATATACGAGTTTCAGCGAAGAGAACGGCTCACCAAAGAACTGGCGGAACTTTTTGAAGAGTACCTGCCTTTGCTCAGCAAAAAGCTGGGCGGTCACAGACCTCATGTGACCCGGGTAATCCCTGTCAACCAAGGGATTAAAGCAGACCTCCAAATACTCCAATACGAAGATGTTCGTCAGATTATTAAGAAGGCGAATTCATTCAGGGTGCAGGATTGTATTTGTCGAAGGGAGCAGGGCCTTCTTGGAAATCGATGCGAACATACGTTAAGGAATTGCCTTCAATATTCCATGGAGGAAGGCGCCTACGACTATTTTAATCTAGACGGGGACGTTATTACCAAAGAAGAGGCGTTACTAATAATCGATGAAACCGAGAAAGAAGGCCTGGTTCATAATACATACAATGTGGAGGAAGCCATCGGCGGGTTCATCTGCAATTGCTGCTCCTGTTGTTGTGGTCTTTTGCGTAGCATGAAGGAATTCAAGGCGCCCTACATCCTTGCCAGAAGTCGATATGTGGCTGTTATCGATGCGGACAGCTGCATTTCCTGCGGCACATGCCGTGACGAACGATGTCCCGTGGACGCAATCATTGAAGATGATGAAAATTACCGTGTTTCCGCAACACGTTGTATCGGTTGCGGGGTGTGCGTCATAACATGCCCTTCCGAAGCGATCGAACTGGCGGCAAGAACCGAATCGGACCGGGATGCGGTAGCCAAAAATATGATCGAATGGGAGCAGGAACGTTTGACGGTGCGTGGACTTTCGGATCAGTGATCCGCAGTCTCATTTGACGTGAAAAAACTGACCTTTGAACAATTGCAATAAACGGGAGGTGAAATGTCAAGCGCCATCAGAGTAGGCGATGTTCTAGCGTCCATCGCATCCGGTTTGAAGCGGTTCATCCACCCCATCAGTAAATATCTAGGTTATTTGGGTGCCGTCCTTTCTCTGTGCATGGCGGCCGTGATCATTCTGGACCTGGTTCTACGGCTGGGGTTCAACCGCCCCATGGCCGGTATCCTGGAATATGAAACCTTCCTTTTGGTGGTTATTACCTTTCTGAGTCTGGCGCAGACCATGATCCGGCGGCGCCATGTGGCCATTGATCTGGTCACCAGCCGGTTTTCACCCAAAACAAAGACTTTTTTCGGGGCGGTTTTTTCAATTTTCGGCACATTTCTATTTTCCCTGATCAGCTGGCGGCTGGCGGTTCGGACCGTCGACGCTTTCGGAAACGGGTCGGCTGCGGGCGTTACCGAGATTCCCCTCTATCCCTTCTATTTCATAGCCGCTCTTGGCTGTGCGTTGATTACCCTCGTGCTCCTTGAAGACCTGTTGAACTGTCTCGGAGGGATTCTGAAAAACGAGAAGAACCCGTGGCTATGGTTTTCGGCCATCCTGGCCGTTTCCATAGCGGTTCTCATTTTTCCGGTACTGTTGAAACTGGGCGCAATCAAACTGGGCAGCATGACCACGGGCCTTCTTTTTCTGGTCCTGATGCTGGTCATGATGATGCTCGGCTTCCCCATCGCATTTTCCATGGGTCTGACGGGCGTTTTGGGTCTCTGGTACCTGACGGGGTTCAAGATTTCCATGGGCGCCCTCAGCATTTCAGTTTATGACTCCGTGAGTGAGTATTATCTTTGCGTCGTGCCGTTTTTTATTCTCATGGGGCTTCTGTGCCTCAAGGCGGGCGTCAGCCGTTCCCTTTACAAAGCATCCCATGCCTGGTTCGGCCAGATGCCGGGAGGTCTGGCCGTGGGCACGGTCCTCGGTTGTGGCGGTTTTGCGGCCATCTGCGGAGACAGCATGGCCACGGCCGCCACCATGAGTTCCGTCTCCCTGCCGGAAATGAAGAAATATCATTACGACGACGCACTGGCCACAGGTTCGGTTGCGGCCGGCGGCACCTTAGGCATTCTCATCCCTCCCAGCATCGGGTTCATCGCCTACGGCATCATCACCGAACAGTCCGTGGGCCAACTCTTCATGGCCGGTATGATCCCGGGGCTTCTGCTCATGGTGCTGTTTGCCGTTACGGTCTACATCCGATGCAGAATGAATCCGGCCCTGGGACCTGCTGCAGCCGCATCAACCCTTTCGGAGAAAATGGCATCCCTCAAAGATGTATGGCAGGTTTTTCTGCTCTTCTGCGTGGTCATCGGAGGCATCTATTCAGGGTTGGTGACCCCCACGGAGGCCGGAGGGGTCGGCGCCGTCGGCGCTCTCGTCATCGCCGCCCTGTCAAGGGAATTTTCGTGGAAAGGGCTTCTGGAGGCGCTGATAGGGTCCATAGAGATGTCGACCATGATTCTGACCATCCTCATCGGGGTGACGATCCTGGGGAATTTTGTCACCCTCACCCAGATTCCCATGGAGCTGGCGGCATTCCTTGAGGGTCTGAATGTATCCCGTTACGTGCTCTTTGTCCTGATCCTGCTGCTTTATCTTTTTTTAGGCATGGTCATGAATATTATCCCCATGATCATGCTGACCCTGCCCATTTTGTTTCCCACCATCATGGCTTTGGGATTTGATCCCATCTGGTTCGGCGTCATTATGGTGATCATGATGGAAATGGGGCAGATTACCCCGCCCGTTGGGATCAACGTGTTTGTCATCCACGGGGTCGCCGACGGAGTCCCCATGTCAACCATATTTCGGGGGGTCCTGCCGTTTTTACTGGTTCAGGTTCTGGTGATCGTCATTCTATGCCTCTTTCCCGATATCGCACTCTTTTTACCCAATGCCATGGATGTCCTGGCGCCCATCGGGAATTAGTGGCTTTCAGTCTGTAATCATTCTGGAGGAACATATGGAACAAGAAGCAACCAAAACCCTTCATGGCATCACTCGAATAGAAGGCACGGTCGAAGGGGAAGCCCTGGTGACCACCGAAAAACTGAGTCACCTTTTTAATGCCATCGGCAACGACGGTGTGATCCGCATGAATGGTCATCCCTTGATGGGACAGAGCTATGCCGGAAAAATTATCGTCTACGATACGGATATCTTTTCCACCGGTGGTGCCTGGGGGCTGTATTTCAAATGCAAGATCACCGGGAAAGGCCCCAAAGCCCTGATCTGCCGAAATGTCCATCCCATCAGCGTGGGCGGCGCGGTGGACGCTGGGACCCCTGCTGTGGACGGTTTTGACCTGGATCCCTGCCAAACAATAAAAACCGGAGACCGGGTAAAAATCACGGCCCCTGAAGCCGGTGGAGAGGCCATTGTTGAGGTTTTTTCAAAGGAAGCGACTCCGGAAGAGTCGGCGCCGCTACAAATGAAGGCAACCGGCTGGAAAAAGGACAGCCTCCAACTGACTCCCCATGAAGAAGAGATGCTGGCGGGAAAGCACGGAAAAGCCAAACAGACGGCCATGGAACGTCTGGTGAAATTCGGACAGGGCATGGGTTCCACAAAAATGACCCGGATCTGTTCAGCCCATGTCTTTTCCGACTGGGAAAAGCAGGACGTGGTTATCGGCGCCTGGCCCATCTTCGAGGAATTTGCGAAACTGGACGCAAAAGTGGTCATGCCCACCACGGTGGAAAGCACCTTTATAGCCGACGAATTGGTGGATGACATTGGGATGCCCTGGCACTACAAAGTCCGGACCCCTGCCCGCGAAGTTTATGGTGCCATGAAACCGGTCCACGACAATCTCCAATCCATGGGGGTTCATGTGATCCCCACCTGCATCCCCTACATGCACATGAGCGTTGCCCGATACGGGGAATGCCATGTGACCAGCGAAAGCAACCACGCGGCCTACACCAACACCATGCTGGGAGCCCGGGTGAACCGGGATCCCGCCAACATGGTCCTCTATTCCGCCATCACTGGCGTCATGCCTGAATACGGCATGCATCTTACGGAAAACCGGCGGGGGCAGATGCTTTTTGAAGTGGCGCCCGATGTGCTGCCGGAACTCCAGGATGTCGGCGATTTTGTGGCCCTGGGTGGGGCCATCGGCTTTCGGGCCGTGGACCGCGTGCCGGTGGTTGCGGGTCTTGAACGTATGACCAATGAACAGGCCAAGGCCTTCTGCGCATGCGTCTCTCCGGCGCTGACCTACCCCATGATCCACATTGTGGGTATCACCCCGGAAGCCCAGACGGTGGAAGATGCTTTCGGCGGGGCCGTTCCGGATGATGTGGAACGCATTCAAATCGGCAAGGCGGAATTGCGCGCCCTTTACCACAGCATCAACCAAACTGAGAATCATGAGATTGATGTGGCGGTGGTGGGGTGCCCGTTTCTGACCTTGGAGGAATTTGTTGAACTGGCGGATCTGTTGGACGGTCAGAAGGTGAAAAAACGTCTCTGGCTGTACACGGACTATATTGAATATAGCGCCGCCAAAAAGGCGGGGCTGGTGGAAAAGGTCGAAAAGAGCGGGGCACGGGTGGTTCACTCCTGCTGTCCCGGCATGATCGACCGGGATTTTGAAACGGCCGAATCCCTGACTTACGCCACGGACAGCCTCAAAATGGCCACCCTGGGGGCTGGCATCGGCTTTCCCAAAAACTGGCTGGGCACACGGCGGGATGTGGTGAATGCCGCCATAACGGGAAGATTTGAGCGTAGTCGCTGGCGTTAAGAATGCGGATCCGCGGAATGTGGATTTTTTCTCGTTCCCATGCTCCAGCGTGGGAACGCATCGTTTAAAAGCAAGGAGACCTGCCCATGGAAACCTCACAATCATCTAAAATCAAAAACGTCACCATCATTGGCGCCGGTATTCTGGGCGCGCAGATTGCCGTTCAGGCCGCCTGTTTTGATTTTGACGTCGTGGTCTATGACAATTCGGAAGGGGCCTTTGAGCGGTCGGTGGGGCAGTTCGAAGCCATGATGTCCACGCGAAAAACCGGTCCGGTGGTCCCGATGGAACTATGGAACGGCAGCATTTCAAAGGTTAAGACCGCATCTGTGATGGCTGAAGCGCTGAAGGGTGCCGATCTGGTGATCGAGGCGGTACCCGAGAATCTGGAACTCAAAAAAAAGGTGTTTAAGGAGATGGATGCTCTGGCGCCTCAAAAAGCGATTCTGGCCAGCAACAGTTCCACCATCCCCATTTCAAGGATTGAAGATGCCACAAGCCGGCCCGAGAGATGCCTGAACCTGCATTTCTACACCCCTGTCACCGGCATCAACCTGGTGGATATCATGGGCGGCACGCGGGTGGATCCCTCCGTCATGGAAAACGGGCGGCAATGGATCAAGGCCATCGGCTGCATTCCCCTGACCGTCAAAAAAGAAAGCTACGGATTCTGCTTTAATCGCGTATGGCGGGCCGTCAAGCGGGAAATCCTTTCCATGTGGTCCCAGGGGGTTGTGGATTTTCGGGATGTGGATCGGGCCTGGATGGTGGCTTACAGGCAGGCTGCGGGGCCTTTCGGCCAGATGGACATGAACGGGCTGGATGTGACCTATCATGTGGAAATGAGTTATTATCATGAATCCGGCGAGGAAAGGGACCGTCCCCCCGATGCCCTCAAGGCCATGGTGGACCGGGGGGAGTTGGGGGTTAAGACCGGAAAAGGCTTCTATACCTATCCTGACCCGGAATTTGCGGCGCCGGATTTCCTGAAAGGTTAATTCTAAGCTCAGAAAAAAAAGGAGAAATGGGAATGGATACAGGGGAACTCACCAACTTTCCCGAAACCGTGGCGCCTGCCGCGGTAATTACCTATTCCCTGGTTTCCATTCTGGGTACCCTGGCGGCCGCTCTTTTCATGGGCCGGAAGCCCTGAATCCATCGGTAATGCCACTGCCGTATAGAATTTATCCCTGAACAATACGGGTCAAAAATAGACCCTTTTATGGAAAAACGGTGCTACCGCACGCGCGTCAGCCGTCCGTAATCCAAGGCAAGAATATGATCGGCGATTTGTCGAAGCCAGGTCAGTTGATGGCTGATGATAATCAACGTCGTACCCCACTGGTTTCGTGCCTCCAGCGCGGCGTGCAAAATGAGCTCAGAGCTTTCGCGGTCCACATTGGCCGTTGGCTCATCCAGCAATAGGACCTTGGGCTTAAGGACCAGCCGGGCGGCCAAAGCAACCCGCTGTGCTTCACCACCAGACAGTTCCCGCCAGGAGCGTTGGGAAAACCGGGCCGGGTCCAGGCCGACTTTTTCAAGAGCCTGGCGCACCGGGTGCTGGGTGTCGGATATTCCCCGAATCTTGAGCCCGTAAGACACGTTGGCCTGTACGGATCTTTTGAGCAGATACGGTTCCTGGCTCAACATGGTCACCTCACGGCGCAGAACCGGCGAAACCTGGGACAAGGGCCGTCCCTGAAAAGTCACTCGGCCTGCGGCCGGTTTCTCCAAAAAGGCCAATATCCTCATCAAAGTACTTTTGCCCGAACCGTTGGGTCCTATCAAGCCGGTAATGGTTTGCACTTCGATGTTCAGGCGATCCACATCCAGAACCGTTCGATCCCGGTAAACCTGGGTCAGATTTTCCAAATGATAAAGTGATTTGTTCATTGTCCTGATAACCGTTTCAAACCGGACATGGCCAGATTTACCAGCAATGCCAGGGTAATCAGAATCAAACCCAGCGCGATCCCCATGGCAAACTGCCCCTTGCCCGTCTCCAGAGCAATGGCCGTTGTGATGGTCCGGGTGTGCCATTTAATGTTGCCGCCGACCATCATGGAAATACCCACTTCGGATACAATCCGGCCGTATGCGGCCGCGCCCGCCAGGGCCAGGGCAAACCGGGCTTCCCAAAGTGACGTCAGCAATAGTTGACGCGGGTCAGTCCCCAGGGTTAGTAACGTTTGTTTGAGGCGATAGTCAAGGTTTTCCACAGCCGTTGCCGTCATGGCCACCACGATAGGAAGGCCCAGAATGGTCTGGCCGATGGCCATCCCGGGGATGGTAAACAATAACTCTAAACCTCCCAATGGCCCCCGGTGGCTCATGAAAGCGTAACAAAGAAGTCCGATGACCACTGTGGGCAGGGACAACAACGTATCAACGATAACCCGAATAAGTCGCCGTCCGGGGAAATGGGCGTAACCCAGGCAAAATCCAAGGGGCGCGCCAATAACCATGCTGGCCCCCACGGAAAGGCTGGAAGCAAGAACAGTGGTTTTCACCGCCGAATAGGTTTCCGGATCTCCTTGAAAGAGAAGCTCAAAAGCGTGAATCAGCCCACTCAGGATATAGTCCATGGATCAAAAAAAGCTGCTCTCAAAAAAGTTGAATGTTTCGCTACCTGGCGTTGGGAATATACAGTTTTTTGTTCAACAATTTGAAGTTTCCGATGAGATTTTGAATTTTCTTCGAGGTCATCCAGTCGGTGAACTTCCTGGTCAGTTCGTATTGCACATTCTTACAATTGGCCGGATTTACGGCAATAATGCTGTACTGATTAAACAGTGCGGGATCATTTTCCACCCAAACCCTCAAAGGTGGATTGCCGGCGTGATTGTCGGCGAATTTGATAAAAGTCCCCCGGTCGGTCATGGTGTAGCCACCCTTCTCGGTGGCCACATTGATGGTTGCGATCATGCCCTGCCCTGTCTGGACATACCATTTTTCCTTGTCCGGCACCGCCAGGCCGGCTTCCTTCCACAGGAAAATTTCCTTTTTGTTGGTGCCGGAATTGTCCCCACGGCTCACAAAGGCCGCTTTTCCGGCTCCCAGTTTCCGGATGGCCTCGAGTACGGACGAGTCTTTGAGTCCCGCCGGGTCATTTTCAGGACCGATGATGACAAAGTCGTTATACATCACCTGGGTTCGGTCTTTGCCGAAGCCGTCGGCCACATATTTTTTTTCCGCCGCCGGCGCATGCACCAGCAGGACATCCACGTCGCAGTTTTTGCCCATCTCCAATGCCTTCCCCGTCCCGATAGCGGTCCATTTCAATTCAATCCCTGTGTCCTTCTTGAGTTCAGGGGCCAGAATGTCCATAAGACCTGTGTTGTCGGTACTGGTCGTCGTGGCCAGCATCAGGCTGTCGGCCGCCGAACCGCTCAGAGGTCCGGCCATCCACAATGCCAAAGCCGTCAAAAATAGAAAAACAGATTTTCTGACCATATCCTTACTCCTTTTTTTCCAATGGGTCGAAAACAAGCTTGCGGGTCTCCAATGGCAGGAAATAGGTATCCCCCGCACAAGGCCGGCAATACACCCGGCCGTCGGATAGGACTTCCTTTCCGTCACGAACTGTCTCACCACATTTTTCGCAAAGGATCTTTTGCCGGGTGGGTCCCGGTAAATCCAGATCTTGAAGGTCGATTTTAACCTCCTCAATCTTGAACAGTTCTGATGCGGACATCAAACGATAAGCGAGAAGTTGACGTCCCTGAATGTTCTGGATATGAGGGGCATACTTTTTCGCCAGATCCCGGGAGCGTTCAGTGGCGCTGATGCGGTAGGCGCGGCCGGTTTCAAGATTGAGGAAGGATGCAGCCATAATACCGTTATCCACAAATTTAAGTGACCGACGTCCCAGTTTAACACCGGTGACCACTGAAATGGCATCACTGGCGCATCGATCGATCTCCACAAAGACGATGAGTTTCTTGATCTCTTTTGTGGGTTCCTCAATGCCGATCAGCCGACAGCCCAGCATGGCCATGCGGACGCCAATGATCTGGCCGGGACAGAGGTGCCCATGGTGTTGAACGGAGCGGGCCAGCAATGTTTCAAAATCTTCCATCCGTTTCCTCGACGTTTCAAAGCCCGTGTTTAAACAAGGTCAGATACGATTTAGCATATCGTCCGGGAACCGGCAACCGGAAAGACAATCGTTGTTGACATATCCTTCCATTTTCCGTATTCTAACCCCTTAGAAAATGTGATGATATCAGGAAGTCTTGGTCATCCAGCCTGGTGTAATTTCCTCCAGAATTATTATCAAAATGTGAACCGGTTGAATCCTTGAAAGGAACATGAATTGCTATGAGACTCCATGAATATGAAGGGGCGGATATTTTTGAAAG
>JABGPV010000100.1 GCA_018644785.1 Deltaproteobacteria bacterium
TCTTGAATTTCCAGGAACGAATCACGAAAATCTTTGGCAAAGAGATGAAATACCTCGGCTCTGAGCAACCTGAACGTTTGGTCCTCCCCAAATTGCAGGGGAGCGCTCTTAATGAACGGGTTAGACGATCTGGATGATGAGTGATGGTGACGAAAAATAATAACGTAGGCTTATGATTTTACTCACGATTCAAACAAACGATAGAGTGCCAAGATCCTTTCGAGGAATCGCCCGGAATAGAGACCGCAAGATGATGAAAGGATGAATCCGCCGCCTTGGGAAAGAGAATGCAGTCGCTCTCCCAGGTTTTCAAGATCGCCGAAAATTCCGGAATTTTAAACAATATTCAGTTTTCTTTTTTCTTATTACCGGTAAAGCTCAGGCCGCCTTTTGGGAAGAAAGTATTTCATTCGGTGTTGCCTGATGCTTTTCAAGTTTTCGCCTTTTAGCACCGCGAAGAGGACCTTTTCCTCTTTTCCCTGGAATCCTTCCATCAACCTGCCGTCAGGCCCCAGCACCAGGGCAACCCCTGGAAACGACAAGCCTGTACCATTTTCACCCACCGGGTTGCAGGCCGCCACAAAAACGCCATTATCAAAGGCCCGGGCCGGAAGGTGCCGCATCCAACTCTCAAATTTTTCTAAAGGGTCGCTTCGGGGTGACGCATGGGGTATCAGCAGAAGATCCGCCCCCGAAAGGGCCATTTTCGTGCTGATCTCCGGGAAATGCGCCTCATAACAGAGTTGCAGGCCAAAACACCAGTCGCCGTAAACAAACACACCGAGGGTTTCTCCCGCGTCATAGATTTCGCTCTCTGTGGGAGACAGGTGCGTCTTGCGGTATATGCCGATCAGACCTTCGGGACCGGTGATCAGCTGCGCAATGTAAGGTTTATTGCCGCCGGAATTTTCAATGAACCCGACAACCAGCACCATTTTCATATCTTGGCCCATTTGAATCAAACGATCCATAATTTGGACAGTGTCTTGGGCGGTGCAATGCTTCTCGGGCTCTTTCATGGCGTAGCCCGTGGCTGCGGACTCAGGAAAGCAGATCATGTGAGCGCCTTCCCGAGCCGCTGTTTCGACCCACTGCGCAATTCGATCCAGGTTCCCTTTAATATCGCCCAGGACCGAATGCATGCAGACAATGGCAATTTTAAGATCAATCATTCGTTTCGGTTTTCCGGTCTCAGAGAGCGAACCGCCTTACCGGCCCGCCACATCTCAGATTCCCTGATTTCCATGAGTTCCTGATCCAGTCGATCCCGATAGTCGTCCCGGCTATTGGCCTCCAAGACAATCTGCGCTTCCCTTCCGGATTTAACGCTGTCATAGAGCTCGTCAAATACGGGGACCACCGCTTCCTTAAATTTTCCACTCCAGTCCAGTGCGCCTCGCTGGGCGGTGGTGCTGCAATTGCCAAACATCCAGTCCATGCCGTTTTCCGCAACAAGGCGAATCAGAGATTGCGTGAGTTCTTCAACGGTTTCGTTGAAGGCTTCGCTGGGGCTGTGCCCATGTTTGCGAAGGACATTATATTGAGCTTCCATCACACCGGCAAGGCACCCCATCAACACCCCCCGTTCACCGGTTAAATCGCTGTATACCTCTTTTTCAAAAGTGGTGGGGAACAGATACCCGGAACCAATGGCCACACCCAGGGCCAGGGTCCGCTCACGGGCATGACCCGTGTAGTCCTGAAAAACAGCATAACTGGAGTTGATGCCGCTGCCGGCCAGAAAATTTCTGCGAACGGTTTTTCCGGATCCCTTGGGGGCCACCAGTATCACATCCACATCATCGGGTGGCACAATTCCCGTCTGGTCCTTGTAGGTGATGGCAAAACCGTGAGAAAAATAAAGGGCATCGCCTGAATTCAGACAGGTCTTAATCATGGGCCATGTGGCCACCTGACCGGCATCGGAGACCAGATACTGAATCACCGTCGCGCGCTTTGCCGCTTCTTCCAGAGGGAATAGGGTTTCTCCCGGTACAAAGCCATCCGCCACAGCACGATCCCAGGATGGGCCTCCCTCACGCTGCCCCACAATCACTTTAAACCCGTTGTCTTTCATGTTTAGGGCCTGCCCCGGCCCCTGAACTCCGTACCCCAACACAGCAATAGTCTCATTTTCCAGAACCTTCTGTGCTTTCTCAAGGCTGAATTCCTCGGAGGTGATCACCTCTTCAACCGTGCCGCCAAAATCAATCTTCGCCATTTTTTCTGCTCCTTATTTTCTTTTTTCACGAGGCAGTGCAATCGTACCCGTCCTCGCAATCTCTTTAATTCCAATGGGCCTGAGCAACCCCAGGATCGCTTCAATTTTGTCCAGATCTCCGGTGACCTCCAGGGTATAGTATTCCGACCCCACGTCCACCACTCTTCCCCTGAAAATATCCGTGATTCGTAGTATTTCAGCCCGATGTTCGGGTTTGGCCCTGACTTTGATGAGCGCCAGATCCCGTTGAACGAAAGGTGTATCTGTAAAGTCCACCACCTTGATGACATTGATCAGTTTGTTTAATTGCTTTTGGATCTGTTCAATGACACCCATATCTCCGCATGTAACCAATGTAATTCTTGACACATCGGCCTCCGCGGTTTCAGCCACGCAAAGGCTTTCGATATTGAACCCCCTGCCGCTGAAAAGCCCTGCAATCCGGCTCAAGACGCCGGGCTGGTTTTCCACCATCAGAGACAGAATATGTTTTTCAGCATTTTTCTGATTCATACATTCTCCTCGGATACCAACGGCTAACCGCTAACCGCTTTTTATACCAACAACATTTCCGTAATAGGCGCCCCCGCCGGAACCATTGGGTAAACATTTTCCTCTTTTTCCACCTTAAATTCCATAATCACGGTCCGGGGTGTGGAAAGCCCTTCACGGAGGACCGGTTCAACCTCCTCAGGCCGGGTGGCACGCAATCCCACGGCGCCGTAGGCCTCTGCCAGCTTCAGGAAATCAGGGGCATGTTCCATGCAGGTTCCGGCGTAGCACCTGTCGTAAAAGAGTTCCTGCCACTGTCTTACCATCCCCAGATACTGATTGTTGAGGATGACAACCTTGACGGGGAGCCCGTATTGAACGGCTGTGGCCAGTTCTTGAATATTCATTTGAATGCTACCATCGCCCGCAATATCCACCACCACCTTGTCCGGGCAGGCCATTTGAGCGCCGATGGCGGCAGGCAAGCCGAAACCCATACACCCAAGCCCCCCTGACGTAATAAAGCAGTTGGGCCGATCAAAATGATAATACTGGGCCGCCCACATCTGGTTCTGCCCCACTTCCGTGGTGATAATGGCTTCACCTTTTGTGAGCCGGTGGAGTGTCTCAACCACATATTGGGGCTTGATCACATCCGTCTGCCGATAATCCAGCTTCTTGGTGCTCTTCCACTCTCCGATTTGATCAAACCAGGCGCCCCGCGAACCATTAAAAACACCTTCCACCTGAGCGCTTATCAGTTCGTTCAGCATTTTCAGTGTCTCACTGCAATCACCGACCACGGGAATGGCCACGGGAATGTTCTTTCGAATGGAGGTGGGATCAATATCAATATGCACAATTTTGGCTTTTGGCGCAAATGCGTCTATTTTGCCGGTCACCCGGTCATCAAAACGGACCCCGATGGCAATCATCAGATCGCAGTTTCCAGAAGCCATATTGGCACGATAGGTGCCGTGCATCCCGATCATGCCCAGCCATTTGGGCGTTTCCGTGGGAAACGCCCCCAAGCCCATGAGGGTCGTGGTCACTGGGGATTCGATGGCTTCGGCAAACTTCTTCAATTCACCAGCCGCCTTTGAAAGGATGACCCCCCCGCCCGCCAGGATTAAAGGCCGCTTGGCCTTTTTGATCAATTCCACCACTTTTCCCAGTTGCCGCACATTGGGTTTGTAATTGGGCTGGTAAGATTTCAGTTTGACTGATTTGGCCGGTTCAAAATCCGTTTTTAAGGCCATCATGTCCTTCGGCAGATCCACCAGCACCGGCCCCGGCCGACCGCTTCTGGCGATATGGAAGGCCTCACGAATGGTTCTGGCCAGATCCTCAATCTTTGTAATCAGATAGTTGTGTTTGGTGCAGGGCCGGGTAATCCCCACAATATCTACCTCTTGAAACGCATCGTTTCCAATCAGCCCGGTGGGCACCTGCCCCGTGAACAGGACAAGGGGAATTGAATCCGCATGGGCCGTGGCAATGCCACTGACCGTATTGGTGGCGCCCGGCCCGGACGTCACCAGACAGACGCCGACCTTGCCCGAAGCCCTGGCATATCCATCCGCCGCATGGACAGCTCCCTGCTCATGACGGACCAGGATATGCTTGAAATCCGTTTTCACCAAGGCATCGTAAATATCGATAACAGCCGCCCCGGGATAGCCGAAAATGGTATCCACGCCTTCATCTTTCAAAGCTTTAAGAAATATTTCAGTTCCTGTGAGTTTAATAGTAACACCCCCTTTTGTAGGGGCGAATAATTATTCGCCCGTACTCAGAAAAAATCATTTTGAATCCCGGGCCTGCTGTTTTATGTATGGCACCAGACCGCCGCATTCCAACATTGCCCGCATAAATGGCGGCAGGGGCATGGCCTTGATGGCCTTACCGTTCGCTTCGTTTCGAATTTCCCCTGAAGCGAGATCGACAGTGATCCGGTCGCCTTCCTCAATGAAATCCTGTTCCATGGACGCTTCCAGAATGGGGAGACCGATGTTAAACGCGTTTCGATAAAAAATCCTGGCAAAACTTCTGGCGATAACACAGCCGATACCCGCCGCCTTGATGGCGATGGGCGCATGTTCTCTCGAAGACCCGCAACCGAAATTTTCACCGGCGACAATGATCCCTCCCGATTTCGCTTTCATTGCAAAATCAGGCCTCAGGTCCGAAAAACAGTTTTTTGCCAATTCATCTTTGTCCGATACATTTAAGAATCTGGCGGGAATAATCAAATCCGTGTCGATATGATCCCCGAATTTCCAGACGCTGCCTTTCAGTTTCATGTGTTTATATTATCCTCCAAGCCATTTCAGAGATTTTTAATCAAAGTTTTTTGGGCAATCAAAGTTTCTTGGGTCAAAGTTCTTCCGGACCGCCGATCCGGCCCAGGACCGCAGAGGCGGCCGCGACCGCCGGACCCGCCAGATAAACCTCACTCTCGCTGTGGCCCATACGACCGATAAAATTCCGGTTGGTGGTGGACAAGGCCTTTTCCCCTTTGGCCAGGATTCCCAGATGCCCCCCCAGGCATGGGCCGCAACTGGGGGGACCGATGACCGCACCGGCATCCAGCAATATTTCAAAAATCCCTTCCTTCATGGCCTCCTTGTAAATGGCAGGGGATCCCGGGATGACGATCAGCCGGGTTTTTTTGGCAGCTTTGCGCCCTTTCAAAATATCGGCCGCTGCCCTTAAGTCTTTCATTCGACCATTGGTGCAGGAACCGATAAAGACCTGGTTCAGGGGTACCGTATCCATGGAAGAAATGGGCAATACATTGTCCGGAGAGTGGGGGCAGGCCACCTGGGGTTCAACTTCACCCACATCAATTTCAACGACTTCATCATATTGAGCGTCCAAATCGCTTTTCCAGTAAACCCCTTCCCGGTCTGTCCTTCCCGCCAGATAGGATCGCAACTGATCATCGGGTTCAAAAATGCCGTTCTTGGCCCCTGCCTCCACAGCCATATTGGCCATGGTAAAGCGATCATCCATATGCAGATCCGTTACAGCACTTCCCGTAAACTCCAGAGTTTTATACCGGGCGCCCTGAACCCCCAGCCGCCCGATGGTAAACAGAATCAGATCCTTTCCGCCGATCCACGGGCCCGGTTTCCCCTCATAGACCACCTTAATGGCCTCAGGGACCTTGAGCCAGGTTTGACCCGTGACCATAATGGCCCCCAGGTCGGTACTGCCGACCCCTGCGGAGAAAGCGCCCATGGCCCCATAGGTACAGGTATGACTATCCGCTCCGATGACGAGATCCCCCGGCACCACAAGGCCTTTTTCCGGCAGGATCACATGCTCTATCCCTGCTTCCCCCACTCTGAAATAGTGTTTGATATCATATTGATAGGCGAATTCCTCCATGATTTTTGCCTGCTGGGCGGAAGGGATATCCTTGTTGGGAACAAAGTGGTCCGGCACAAGGGCGACTTTTTCCCGGTCAAAAACCCGGTTAGCCCCCAGTTGATGGAACACCTCAATGGCCAGGGGGGCGGTAATATCGTTGGCCAAGGCCAGATCCACCTGAACCTGGACAAGTTCTCCCGGGCAAACTGATGACTTCCCCGCATGTGCCGCGAGAATTTTTTCCGTGATGGTCATGCTCATTGGATCATTACCTCCTGAATTTAGCTAACAGCTTCGTTGGGAGACAACCTGGGATTCTGCTTCAGATGTTCCAAACGGTTCAATCCGTTGACAAAGGCTTTTGCGCTGGCGGTGATAATATCTGAATCGGTGCCCTTGCCCAACGTCACAAATCCATTCTCCTGAAGACGTGCCGTCACTTCTCCCTGGGCATCCATTCCTCCGGTAATGGCATTTACGGAAAACCGCATCAGCTTGGCGTTACTGTCTATCATCTTGACGATGGTGTTAAAGGTTGCATCGATGGGACCCACGCCAAAACCAGCGCTCTGGGCCTCTTCATCTCTAATTTTCAATTTCACAGTGGCCGTGGGAACCGCTACGGTACCACTGACCACATTCAGGTAGAGGAGCTCATAAATATCGGGAACTCTCAGGATTTCTTCAGCCACCAGCGCTTCGATATCCTCCTCCAGGATCTCTTTTCGTTTATCCGCCAACTGTTTGAATTTTGCGAAAAGGCCATTTAATTCTTCCCGGGATAATTCATATCCCATCTGACGCAGCTTGTCCTGAAAAGCGTGACGCCCCGAGTGTTTTCCGATGACCATGCGGTTGCCGGAAAGGCCCACCGTATCCGGACTCATGATTTCATAGGTCATGGGGTTTTTGAGCACGCCATCCTGATGGATGCCCGCTTCATGGGCAAAGGCATTGGCACCCACAATGGCTTTGTTGGGTTGTACCACAATGCCGGTAATCATAGAGGTCAGACGGCTGGTAGGATGAATCTCCTTTGTTTTAATCCCGGAGGTCAAAGCCATTTGATCCCGGCGGGTAAAGAGGGTCATCACAATTTCTTCGAGCGAGGTATTCCCGGCCCGTTCACCGATACCGTTAATGGTC
Organism: Deltaproteobacteria bacterium; assembly: GCA_018644785.1. The sequence goes on from JABGPV010000100.1 coordinate 7,235, forward strand.
ACCTCCGCCTGACGAGCGCCGGCCTTTATGCCCGCCAGGGTATTGGCGGTGGCCAGGCCCAGATCATTGTGACAGTGAACGCTCATGACGGCCTGGTGAATATTGGGGGTGTGCTCCCGCACATACCGCACCAGTTCGCCGAATTCTTCAGGCACGGCATACCCCACCGTATCGGGCAGGTTGATGGTGGTGGCGCCGGCCGCGATAACCGCCTCAAATACGCGGCAGAGAAAATCCCGATCCGAGCGGGTGCCGTCTTCCGTTGAAAATTCAACACTCCCGCAGAGGCTCCTGGCATACTTGACACTTTCCACCGCTTCACGAATGACCGCCTCACGGTCCATTTTAAGTTTGTATTTCATGTGGATGTCGGATGTGGCAATAAATGTGTGGATCCTGGGGTGGGCCGCGTCCCGGATGGCTCCCCATGCCTGATCGATATCGTTTTTAGCCGTCCTGGCAAGGCCTGCGATCTCAACATTCCTGACTTTATTGGCGATCATCTGAACCGATTCAAAATCGCCGGGGGATGACGCGGGAAAACCCGCCTCCATCACATCAACCCCCAGTTTTTCCAACTGTTTGGCAATCCTGAGTTTTTCAGCGCTGTTCATGCTGGCGCCGGGGGATTGTTCTCCATCCCTCAACGTGGTATCGAAAAAAATAATACGGTCTTCCATCGACTGTTCTCCTTATTGGAAAATACAGGTAAAAAATCTCATTCCTTCAACCAGCAAATGATTCTCCGTGAGTCTTCTTCACCGTTTATTCCGCCATAAGGACCCTCCGCAGATTCACATTGAATGCTGATTCTGCGGCGGAAATCCCTCTGTTTATCCGATTGGTTTGCATAATTTTGCCTTTATTCTTGTTTTTGACCCGAGTCTTTCAGCAATTTGTACTGTACACTGTCCACCAGGGCCTGCCAGCTGGCCTCGATGATATTTTCCGATACGCCGATGGTGGACCAGATCTCTCGGGCATCCCTTGATTCAATCTGGACCCGTACTTTGGCGGCGGTGGCATCGCCCCCGTCTATGACGCGCACCTTAAAATCCACCAGGGCCATTTCACTGATCTGGGGGAAAAATTTGGTGAGCGCTTTTCTGAGTGCATTGTCAAGGGCATTCACAGGCCCTTCACCTTCGGCCGCGGTAATCTCGTATTCATCCCCCACTGCAATTTTAATGGTCGCCTGCGTTGAGCCGGACCGGTCACGATTTTTTTCAGTGGTCACCCGCAGGGATTCAAGGAAAAAAGGTTCTTCAAACTGGCCCGTCACCTTCTTGATCAACAGCTCCAGGGACCCTTCAGCCGCATCAAACTGGTAGCCCTCGTCTTCCAGCCGTTTGATTTCCCGGACAATCTTTTCACTCCCATAGCCGTTGCCACCCAGCTTAATACCCATTTCGCAGGACTTGAAATCGATGTTGCTCCTACCTGACAGATCCGACACCAGAACACGGCGACAATTGCCCACCTGTTCAGGGGGCATATGTTCATAGGCTGCCGGAAGTTTCAAGACGGCACTCACATGCACCCCGCCCTTGTGGGCAAATGCGCTTTTTCCTACAAATGGCCGCTGATTCTGAGGGGGTATATTGGCCACTTCGCTCACAAACCGCGAGAGTTCCGTCAATTGTCCCACGCTCTTTTCAGGAACGCATCGTGCGCCCAATTTAAAATGTAGATTTCCCACAACGCTTATGAGATCCACATTTCCACAGCGTTCTCCATAACCGTTGATGGTGCCCTGCACCTGCATGGCTCCGGCACGGACGGCCTCCATCGCGTTGGCCACGCCGGTTTCGGAATCGTTGTGCGTATGCACGCCGACATCGACATCGAATTTCGACCGGATCAGCGTGGTGATTTCGAACACCTCGTGCGGCAGGCAACCGCCATTGGTATCGCACAGCACGATAAAATCAGCACCCCCCGCTTCAGCGGCCCCAATGGCTTTAAGGGCGTATTCGGAATTATTCTTGTATCCGTCAAAAAAATGTTCCGCATCGAAAACAACCTGACGGTCCTGCTTTTTCAGGTATGCGACCGTGTCTTCGATCATAGCCAGGTTTTCATCCAGGGAAACACCCAAAATCCGGGTGGCGTGAAGGTCCCAGGCTTTTCCGAAAATGGTGACGATGTCCGTTTCGGTTTTCAGAAGGGCACGGATATTATCATCTTCCTCCGGACTTTTCCGGGGGTGACGGGTGCTGCTGAAGGCTACCAGACGGGCGTTCTTGAAATCAATTTGTTTTGCCATTTCGAAAAAGCGCTCGTCTTTAGGATTGCTTCCGGGCCATCCCCCTTCAATGTAATGGATCCCGAAGTCATCTAGTTTTCTGGCAATTCTAACTTTATCTTCTGCGGAAAGGGTCACTGCTTCGCCCTGGGTACCATCGCGAAGGGTGGTGTCGTAGATGAAGATTTCTCTTGCCATCGTCTTTCTCCAGTTATAATTCAAAATCCAAAAACGGCGCTCTCGTTTTCACCCCAAAAAAAAACCGTTATCAGGAAGACCTGATAACGGTTGGAGGAAAATCTGTTTGGGTTGCTACGTCATTATCAGGTCATGGCTTTTGGTCGTCCCGACCAAAAGGAGTAGAAGCAACAAGGATACGAGGACCCCTGCTGCGCTGATAATGACGATACTGTTGCTGGGTGTTGAAATCATTTTGAGTATGGTTATCAAAAAATAGGACAATTATTTATATGTGACGGACTTTGTAGGTCAACAGGATCCGTTTGTCAAGTGTTTTCTGTTTTGGGTTGAAATCTTTGTGATCCTGAAATTTTTCGAAAGTGGAGACTGATGACCCCTGTCACCTATCTTTGGCTGTGTTTTCATCTTTTTTTCCAATCACTATAAATAATTGGTATTAACAAGGGCTGTAAGAACCAAAAAAATCCAGGTTAATGTTGTCATTATTCTAACATTAAACTCACCAGCGCATCCGCCTCCCTATTGTTTATTCTTGACCCTTTAAGGTCCTCGGATTAGAATGGACAGATCCCAAGGGTGTATTCAATAGGCAGATCAGGTTGGATGAACGGGTATTTGACGGGGATAAGGATATGGAACAAATCGTTGTTCAAATAAGGGATAAGCATAAAGGGCGAATACTGCTTGAACTGCTAAAAGCATTGGATTTCGTTCATACGGTAAAATCGACTGAGCAGGAAGATGCTGAACCGGTGGATTTTTTTTCGTTTTCCGGCTTATGGGCAAATCGGGATATCAATATTGACGATGTTCGCCGTAAAGCCTGGCCGAGGCAGTCTGCATGATTTTATGTGATACCAACATCCTCATTGAATTTTACAAGGATACTCCCGAAATTCTTGAGAGATTGCGATACATTGGCCAATCGAACCTGGCTGTAAGCGCCATTACGGAAGCAGAACTGTATTTTGGAGCCTTAAACAAATCAGAGCTCAAAATGATCAAAAAGCATCTTGCTGCTATCTTCCGAATACCGGTGAATGCGGCCGTGTCAGACCAATTTTTGGTCCTGATGCAAACATATTCTTTAAGCCACAAGCTAGGTCTTCCGGATGCACTGATTGCCGCGACAGCCCTCGTTCATTCAATGGAACTGTACACCCTGAATACCGGAGACTTTCAGTTCATTCCAGAACTGCAACTTTTCCAACCCGTCGACGCTCCCCCGGACGTTTAGACTGCATATAAAGGGGTCACACCTATTTATCTTTTTTTTCTTTCAATTAAATTTGATGCACTCGTAAAAAGTCCGATTTTGGCCATTTACAGTGATGTAACCCATTGATATTATTAATGGCGATTTCATCAATTTTGACTTTTTACGAGACCATCAAATTTAGGCGTGACTCCTTTTTACTACGCCATTCATATCACAAGAAATGCGACAGTATAGAGCGACATTGATATGTCGCGCGTCAAATTAAAAATGTTCCGATTGAAAAGAATACAAGTTTTCTCTCCCCCTATTGCTTATGGTGTCCATTTCAGGATCAAAAAGGGCGATATACGGTTTTAAAACACCTATTTTCAGGACGTTAATCTCCAATAATCAATAAGTTGGAGTGGCCCGACCCCGGTCGCGCCCGAACCGCCCGAAAGTGTTTTCTGTATTTTTTTGAGCCCCACGAAGAACTCTTTTGACAAAACCCTTCGGATTTTATAGTGGATAGGGCGTCATGAACATTTTACTCATATACCCCCCGTTTCTTGAAGCGAGGGTCCATGAAGATGAAATCAATGCCCCGCCTTTGGGCCTATATTATGTGGGGGCCCTGCTGAAGGAAAAGAGATACCCTGTGGAAATCCTGAACTGGGCCCACATGGGTAAAGCTTCAGAGACCGTGGCCCGGACGCTCAGGGAAAAAAGACCGGATGTCATCGGTTTTTCAGTCCTTCAAGCCAACCGGTGGGGTGCTATTGAAATCGCGGAGACGGCGAAGGCCGTCAACCCGGAAGTTACGGTGGTTTTTGGCGGCATTGGGGCCACCTTTCTGTGGAAACATTTTCTCACCCACTTCAACGTGGTCGACTTTTGTGTCCTGGGGGAAGGGGAATACCCTTTTTTGAAGCTGATTCGGGCCATTGAAACGGGCAATCCCAAAAAACTCAAGTCCGTCAAGGGAATCGCCTTCAGAAGCAAAGGCCGTCCCGTGAAAACAGCCCGCCCGCTACCCATCAAAAACCTGGATGATCTGCCCGTCCCATCAAAGTACTTTGACTATCAACATGTGGCCTTCACCCGCGGTTGTCCCGGAAACTGCACCTTTTGCGGCTCGCCACAATTCTGGGGACGCGAGGTGAGGTTTCATTCCGCCGCTTATTTTGTCAAACAGCTGGAATATCTTTATAAGCGGGGGATCAGATTCTTCTATTTCTCAGATGATACATTCCTGATCAACAAGGGGCGGGTCATTGACATCTGCCAGAAAATTATTGAAAGGAACTTGCAAATATCATGGTTTGCCATCTCCAGGGTGGACCTTGTAAACGAAGAAGTGCTTTATTGGATGCGCATGGCCGGGTGCACGCAGATCAGCTACGGCGTAGAGAGCGGTTCCAAAGAAATCAGACACTTCCTGAACAAAAACATTCGATCTGACCAGATCAAAAACGCATTTGATCTGACCACCCGATACGGGATTCTGGCGCGCGCCTACTTCATTTACGGCTCCCCTGGTGAAAGCAATGGGTCCATACAGGAAACCATTGACCTCATCCATGAGATCAAACCCCTCGGCGCCATTTTCTACGTTCTGGATATTTTCCCCGGAACCACCCTGTATGACATGTTTTTGAAGCAATCGGGCCAAACCGATGACATATGGCTTCAGAAAATTGAAGATATCCTCTATTTTGAAACGGACCCCCATTTAACCAAAAGAATGATACTCACCTTCGGAAATAAACTGAGATCCGCCTTCCACGAGGCCCTGCCCGATTTTGCGAACGCCATTGAACTTACCGAAGAAGCGTCTTTTCGTGAATTAAACGCTGACTTTCTCTCCAGACTGGCCATGACTTTCAGCCATGGGGACTATGCTAAAATTGAAGCGATTCCTCATAAAGACAAAACAGCAGAGCGCCTTTACAGAAAGTCGCTTGACTTCGCACCGAATGATCGCGCCTACCTGGGTTTGGGCATGATTAAACAGCGTAAGCGGGCATTCAGGGAGTCCATCACCCTTCTTGATGAAGGACTTGGGGTTTTTCCTGAAAATGATCAACTGAAACTCTGCAAAGGAATCAGTCACATGAATCTGGGGGAATTCCAAAGGGCGCTTTCTTGTTTTAAGGGTATTCGGGATTCGAAACAGGCGAAGCCTTATATAAGGGAGTGCCATAGGGCGCTTGAGACGATGGGGTGAAATACTGATTTAGCCGATCACAATTTTTCAAGCCTATACCGCAGAGAACGCAGGTTGATGCCCAGAAGGTCCGCCGCCAGCTGTTTTGAGCCCTTTGCCATTTCAATTGCCTGTGTCACATAACCCTTTTCAATTTCCGCCATCACTTCGTCCAATTGAATGCCCTTTGGATCGAGAGACCTTTTCCGGCCTATTTCCGAAACTTCGCCCCCCGTACGCAGGTTTGATAACGTCAGACTCCCCGGCAGAACGATGTTTGAAGACTCCAAAGCCACGCTTCGCTCCACAATATTCTCCAATTCCCTTACATTGCCGGGGAATGAATATTTCTCCAGAATGGACATGGCATAGGCGGAGATTTTGCCGATATCCTTCCCCATCTCCTGGGAATATTTTTCTAAAAAATGTTGGGCCAGCAGCGGAATATCGCCTTCCCTTTCCCTCAAAGGCGGGAGATCAATGGGAATCACGTTTAGGCGAAAGTAGAGGTCCTCCCTGAAATTACCACCAATCACTTCTGTTTCAAGATCTTTGTTGGTGGCTGCGATGAAACGAACATCCACCACTTTCACGTCCGTGCCGCCAACGGCCGTAAAAGTCCGGTCTTGAATGACCCGCAACAACTTTACCTGGATGACCGGTGAAAGCTCGCCGATCTCATCTAAAAAAACCGTACCCCCGTCGGCAACACCAAACAACCCTTCTTTGTCGGCCATGGCGCCGGTAAAAGCCCCCTTTTTAAAACCGAAAAGCTCACTTTCAATGAGATTTTCGGGAATCCCCGCACAATTAATGACCACAATGGGCTTGCTCCTGCGATCGCTCAGCTTGTGGATGGCCCGTGCCACCAATTCTTTTCCGGTGCCGCTTTCACCGGCAATTAAAATGTTGGTCCTGGTTCCTGAAACCCGTTGGATGAGATCGTAAACTTTCCGCATCTGCGGGCTTTCACCAATCAGCGAACCAAAATGAAACCTTTCTTTTGAGGGCGGGTCATCGGCCTGAAGGGCCGAGTGGGAGGATTTCAGTGCCTCAGCAATGATACGTTTGAAATCATAAACCTTGAACGGTTTAGGGATATAGTCGTAGGCGCCCTCTTTCATGGCTTCAACGGCCGTTTCAGCGGTGGCAAAAGCGGAGATTAAAACAACCACGGTAGAGGGGTTCACGGCCTTGGCTTTTCTCAGCACCCCCAATCCATCGATGGTTTTCATTCGAATATCGGTAATAACCAAATCAAAGCGGTCTTTTTCCAGAATCCGGCAGGCTTCTTCTCCGTCCCTGGCAGAAACCACATGGTAACCCTCCTTGGCCAGCATGATATTCAGGAACTCTCTCATGCTCTTTTCATCATCAACCACGAGGATTTTAGGTGTCTCGCTGATAGACAATCTTCCCTCCAACCATTGTCAAGTCGCATCGCCCTTTCAGCATTCTTCCCAGGAAAGGGGAGTTCTTGCTTTTTGATAGGATATCTTTTTCTTCAAAACCATATTCACAGTCCATATCAATAATGGCCAGATCAGCACCTTTCCCCTCTTTTATCTCGCCACCGGGAATACCCAGAATGGCCGCCCCATTGGATGAAAGCTTTCTAATGGCATCCGGCAGCGTAATAACCCCGTCTCTTACCAGTTCCAATGTCAACGGGAGCGCCGTTTGAAGCCCGATCATGCCGAATGCGGCGTTGTCGAATTCCACCTCTTTTTCAAGGCTGTCGTGCGGGGCATGGTCAGTGGCGATCACATCAATAACGCCGTCGGCAAGACCCTTTTTGATTTGAGCCACGTCCCCTGACGTCCTCAATGGCGGATTGACCTTATACCGTGTATCGTAACCCACCACAGACGCATGATCCAGGGTGAAATAGTGGGGGGCGGTTTCGGCAGTCACCGGAAGGCCCTCTTCTTTGGCGCGACGTATCAATTCAACCGAAACGCCGGTGCTGACATGCGCGATATGGACGGGGCAACGGGTCAACCGGGCAAGCGAAATTTCTCTGTAAACAAAAATATCTTCACTGGCACACGATATCCCCGGCAAACCGATCCGGGTTGAGATTTCACCTTCATGCATCACCCCACCTTTGGACAGATTCGGGTCTTCACAATGGGAAATGACGGTCAATCCACAATAACGGGCGTATTCAAGCGCCCGTCGCATGAGTTCACTGTTGACAACGGGGAACCCGTCATCTGAAACACCCACAGCACCTGCGGCAGCCAGCTCGCAGAAATCAACCAGAGATTCTCCCTTCTGCCCTTTGCTTATGGTGGCGACGGGATAAACTGCTGCGCCTACGGCTCTTTTGCCCTGTTCAATAATGAACTCCGTCACCGAACGGCAATCGTTCGGCGGCGCCGTGTTGGGCATGCAGGCGATGGCAGAATACCCTCCGGCCGCTGCGGCCATTGCGCCGGTGGCAATGGTTTCCTTGTATTCAAACCCCGGCTCTCTTAAATGGGTATGAATATCCACCAGACCCGGAATGATCATTTTCCCCACAGCGTCAATGGTCGCTGAAACCGCTGACGCTTGCCCCAATGCCCCTTTGGGAAAAATTCGAGAAACCTTGCCGTTTTCGATTAAGACATCTCTTTCCTCTACCGTACCCGAATGGGGGTTAACAACCTCACCCCCTTTAATCAACGTTATCACTCTTCGCGCCTCCAATCAAAAGATAGAGCACCGCCATTCGCACGGCTACGCCATTGGCCACCTGCTCAAGAATAACGGAATAAGGCCCGTCAGCAACACCATTGGAAATCTCAACGCCTCGATTCAAAGGGCCTGGATGCATCACAATCACATCCTTTTTCGCACCCTTGAGCATATTTTCGTTGAGGCAGAAGAAGCGACTATATTCGCGAATGCTCGGAAACAGAAGCTTGCTTTGTCGCTCAAACTGAACCCGCAACAGCATGACCACATCGCAACCTTTTACAGCAAGTGCCGGATCATTTAAAACTGAGACGCCCATGGCCTCTATCCCCATGGGAATCAGGGTCGGCGGTCCGGCAACCGTAACATCGGCGCCCATCTTGAGCAGACCAATAATATCGGATCTCGCCACCCGGCTATGGGCAATATCGCCTATAATCGCAATTTTCAGCCCCTTAATACCACCCTTTTTCTCCCGGATGGTGTAAAGATCAAGAAGTGCCTGGGTCGGATGCTCATTGATACCGTCACCCGCATTGATAACAGAGGCCTGCAACGTTTTCGCAAAAACATAAGGTGCGCCACTTGAGGAGTGCCGAAGAATAATAACATCCGGATTCATGGCCTGAAGGTTTCTGACGGTATCAAGAAGCGTTTCGCCTTTA
>JABGPV010001000.1 GCA_018644785.1 Deltaproteobacteria bacterium
ACCCTCGGTAGCCAATGGAGGTTTGACTCCTGCCCGGGAACAATTCTATGATCAGGAAGTCAATCTCGATTTCTTTAACACCCAAAACCTGCACCACCAGACATCAGGAGCGCTGAATATGAAAGGGAACAGGAAAATTGGATCCGGGGAAGCCGGTCGTTTCGATCAAAGAAACACCATGTTCAACAGGCCCAGGGACCCGGAAAGGTCCACTGCTGAAATACTGGAGATGGGCCGGAAGCATTATGGGGTGAGAAACTTCAAGGATGACGACGGCTATACCATGCTGGACTGGGCTTTTGCCATGGGCTCCTGGTATCTGGAGCGGTGGTGGGGCTTTGGAAACATCGTCGGCAACGAGGGCCTCTATGAATGGTTTCCGGACCCGTCAAAAATTGCCGAGAGAGACCGCATCCCGCGGGGACAGAAGTGGGACGTTTCGGACCCAATGGAAATGACCCGGATTATCAAAAAGGCTGCCATATACATGGGTGCCTCAG
>JABGPV010000101.1 GCA_018644785.1 Deltaproteobacteria bacterium
GGCGGTGCAGAAGCGCGAAGAGGATCTGGCAGCAGCGGAAGCCCTACTGCAGGAAGAAATGGACAAGTTAGACTCCCACGACAGCCTGCGCAGGGAAACCGAACGGGAAATTCAAGACCTGGATGAACATTTGAAAAAGGCTGAGGTGAAATTATCCAGTATCGCATCAAACAAGGAATATAAGGCAGCGCTCAAGGAGATTGAGGGAATCAGGCACGAAAAAGAGGCACTGGAGACGGCTGTTATTGAACTGATGGAGCGGAAAGATGCATTGGTGAGCGCTTGTGACGATAATCGAAAAAATGCCGAGACCATGAAACAGCAGTTTGACCAGGACCGGAAGCAGATACTGAGAGACATGAAAATTCTGGATAAGGATCTTAAAAAGCTTGAAAAGGAGCGTAAACGTTGCTGTAAAGCAACAGAGGGATCGCTTTTGAAAAAATATGACATGCTGAAAGACCACAAAGGCGGTATTGCCATTACCCCGGTTACCAAAGGGGTGTGCCAGGCATGTCGCATGGCGATCCCGCCTCAAAAGTTCAACGAGCTGATCCGTGGGGACAAACTCATGACCTGCCCCACTTGTGCACGGATCATGTATTGGGGAGAGGATGAACGTTATCAGGAACCTTAAACCGTATTCCATATGTTAACCCGGGTATGCCGAAGTAAAACAAATGACCGCCGCTCATGTCATTGACAGGGGGGAGGAAAGTCCGGGCTCCACAGGACAAAGCGCTGGGTAACGCCCAGTCCCGGCGACGGGAAGGATAGTGCAACAGAAAGGAAACCGCCTCTGATAAGGACGCTCAGGTGTTCTAAAGGGGTAAGGGTGAAAAGGTGAGGTAAAAGCTCACCAGTTCCGTCGGCGACGGCGGAAGCTTTGTAAACCCCGCCTGGAGCAAGACCAAATAGGGGAACGTTAAGGGTGGTCCGCTCGAGTTCCCGGGTAGGTCGCTTGATCTCGTCGGCAACGGCGAGGCTAGATGAATGGTCATTGTTTCGAAAGTGGGTGACCCTTTCGAAAAACAGAACCCGGCTTACGGATTGCTTCGACATACCCGGGTCGGCGTATGAATAACCGTGAACGGTTACGTGAATGAACAAGGCGGTAAGACGATAAAATCGAAATTCGAAATTCGAAATTCGAAATTGGGAAAAGAAAGACCCAATTATTGAAGATTCAAAAAGCGTGGGAGAGGTTTTCAGACTCGACTGTGCTAAGGATCGCGGTTGGAAAGCCGCTCTCACGAAAAACTTCGGATGGAATTTAATAGTTCAGGCGCCTTTTACAAAACCATCGAATTTCGAATTTCGAATTTCAAATATCAAATATCTTCAGGAGGGGGACAAATTCCATGTTTGTCATCGGAAATTTTCTGGCTGCCATCGCTAAAATACTCGATATCGCTTTAACCCTGTACATGTGGATCATTATCGTCCGGGCCGTGATTTCCTGGGTCAACCCGGATCCCCGCAATCCTATCATACGCTTCCTGAACACTGTCACGGAACCGGTGCTCTACCGGATCAGAAGGCTGCTGCCCATCAGTTTCGGAGGGATCGACTTTTCACCGATCCTCGTACTTCTGGTCATTATTTTCGTGCAATCCTTCCTGGTGCGAAGTCTCGCGGAAATGGCGATGCGAATGGGAGGGTAGTGAGGTTGCCGGCGAAAGACGTGGAAAATCCCGTGGGGGCTGTGATACGGGTAAAGGTGTTACCCCGTTCTTCAAAAACTGAGATTGCGGGTAAGGCAGACGGCGTTTACCGGATAAAACTCACAGCCCCTCCCGTAGACGGAAAGGCCAACAAAGCGCTTATTAATTTTCTCGCCAAAAAAACAGGCCTTCCCAAGAGAAACTTCCAAATCGTTTCAGGGGAACATTCAAGGAACAAGATCATCCGCATCCACAGGGTCACTTCTGAAGATGTCATGAAATCCCTCAGAGACTCAGGCGGCCGTTTAATGGGGTGACGCCACATGGAGAGAAACTTGGGCTTCAGAGAGCAATCGGCAAATCTTTTTTTCTGGCATTTGATCCGTAAAGAGCGCATCGATATCCCGCAGATTGCAGAGGCGCACCATGGCCTCACGGCCGAATTTCGTGTGGTCCGCCGCCAGGTAAACCTTTCGTGAATTTGAAATGATGGTTTGTCCCACGCCAACCTCCTGAAAATCAAAGTCCAGCAGGCACCCATCTGAATCGATCCCACTCACACTGATGATGCCGAAATCGATCTTGAACTGCCGGATAAAGTCAACGGTTGCTTTTCCTGTAATACCCCTGTCCCGACTCCGGACCATGCCGCCCGCCACAATGACCTGAAAGTTTTCATTTTCACTCATAATGGTAGCCACGTTCAGGTTGTTCGTGATGATCCTGAGCCCCTGGTGGTGGATCAGGGCGTTGGCGACCTCCTCGGTGGTGGTTCCAATGTCGATAAAAAGGGAGGCGTTATCCGGGATCTGCGTAGCAAGCAAGCGGGCAATGCTTCTTTTTTCCGGCATGCACATCACTTTTCGTGTGGTATAGGCAGCGTTTTTTACGCTGGAAGGGAGACCGGCCCCCCCGTGATGGCGTTGTAGGTATCCGGCCTGGGTCAGTTCGTTGATATCCCGACGTATGGTCTGTGGTGTCACCGAAAAATTTGTTGACAGGCTCTCGATTGAAATAAATCCGAGAGACTTGACAAGATCAACGATTTTCCTTTGACGGAGAAGAACCGATTTTCCGCGGACTTTATCAGCGTCATTGACACGCCGTATTTTTTCCGACATTTCAGAACCTCCCTGGCTAGAGATGGTCATCTCAATATCAGGCCTTGAAAAAATTTTTCACAATCGAAACTTTTATCTTTGTGGATAATACAATGGCTTTTGAATTGTTCTGAGCCTACTTTTTTGCAAAATGATTTTCGCTATCGAAACCAAATTACAAGAAAATGTATGAAACCGCAACTTTTTTGTTGACAATAACGTGCCTCTAAATTAAAAAAATAATGGCTATTGGCTCAACTGTCATTGCCTTTGAGGGCAATGACTTTCTCCATTCCGCCACTTCAGACAGGAGGCATTCGTTGCACACTCAGGCGCTCATCATTGGTGGGGGTGTTACCGGCACCGGTCTCGCCAGGGATCTGGCACTGCGAGGGGTGCGGGTCCTGGTGGTTGAACAGGGGGATATCAATGCGGGTGCCTCGGGCAGAAACCACGGGCTGCTGCACAGCGGTGGACGTTACGTTTCCACTGACCCGGAAGCAGCAAAAGAGTGTCACCGGGAAAATGAAATACTGAAAAGGGTGGCACCCCACTGCATTGAGGACACGGGCGGACTGTTTGTGGCCGTTGAGGGCGATGATGAAACCTATGCCGCCGAATTTCCGTTCCTTTGCCGGAAATGCGGCATCCCCTGCCTGCCCGTTGATCCCCAAAACGCCAGAGATCTTGAACCTTCCCTTTCCAGCAGAATCATTACCGCATACCGGGTGGATGATGCAGCGATCGATCCTTTTAAAATCTCCCTTGAAAACATAGCCCATGCTCAAAAACTGGGCGGAACACTTCTGTGCAATACCCGGGTGGTCAGCGTGGAAAAAGAAAACCATTCGATCAAAACGGTCCGTCTGGCCAATGTGTACACCGGTAAAGAGACGATTGTTCAACCGGAGCAGGTGATCAACGCCGCCGGACCCTGGGTGGGGAAGGTGGCGGCGCTGGCAGGGCTCAAAATTGAGATGCTCTATTCCAAAGGGACCCTGCTTGTGACCGCACACAGGGTTACGGGGCAGGTGGTGAACCGGCTGCGCAGCCCCGGAGACGGGGATATTCTTGTCCCGGGCGGAACCGTCTCACTTCTGGGCACCACCTCCGTCAGAATCGACTCCCCCGACCTGATCACCCCCACCATTAAAGAGGTGGATCTGATTGTGAATGAAGGATCAAGAATGATCCCCACCTTGAAAGGCATTCGCTATATCCGGTCCTATGCCGGCGTGCGGCCGCTTCTGAAAATGGATTCAACGCTGGATGACCGTTCCGTAAGTCGTGGGTTCACCCTGCTGGATCACAGCTGCGACGGTCTTGAAAATTTTGCCACCATCCCTTCGGGAAAATTAACCACCTTCCGTTTCATGGCGGAGAAAACCGCCGATCTCATATGTGAAAAACTGGGCATCCATGCGCCGTGCCTGACCCGCACGGAACCCCTCCCGGCCTCTTCTTACGGAAAATGGACCGAACCGGCCCTGGGACCGAAACACTGGTTCGGAAACCCTAATAACGACCCGATTCTCTGTGAGTGTGAGATGGTGCCTGAAAGCACCGTAAATAACATTGTCAGGTCCATCAAGGAAAAAGACGGGAATCTCAGCCTGCAGACCATCGGCCTTCGAAGCCGGGTGGGAAAGGGGGCCTGCCAGGGAACACTCTGTGGAAAACGGGTTTCGGCATTTCTTGAGGAGGGCGGTCACATAAAAGAGTATGACGGCCTCCATGATATCCGGGATTTTTTGCAGGAACGGTGGACCGGCGAACGTCCGGTACTGTGGCACGGTCAGATGATGCAGGCAGAACTCAAAGAAGCCCTTTATTGCGGGGCTTTTGATCTGGAGATGGATGGGTGATGGTCACAGCGATGATGTCCAAAGATGCCGCATTAGGATGTGATCTGGCCGTCATCGGCTGTGGTCTTTCCGGCATGGCAGCGGCACTTTTTGCTGCTGAAAAGGGATTTTCCACGGTTCAGGCCGGCGTCTCAGGCGGATTGATTTTTGCCAGCGGTCTCCTGGATGTCATGGGAAACCACCCCATTGAAGCGGGACATGGATGGGTCGACCCATGGGCCGCCATTGATGCGGTTTCAAATGATATCCCGGGTCACCCCTATGCCCGGCTTACGCCTGGCATCATAAAAGAATCACTCTCCAAGGTGGTTTCTTTTCTGGGGGAAAATAGTCTTTCTTATGTGAAAAGCGGCGAAAATAATTCCGAGCTCATGACCCAGCTCGGCACCACCAAAACCAGCTACTATATCCCTCAAACCATGTGGGAAGGGGTTTCGGCACTCAAGGAAAAACGTCCGGGCCTCGTCGTTGGTTTTGACGAATTGAAGGATTTCAGTGCCGCCCGTGTGGCACGAGGATTGATGGGCCAATGGTCCGGCCTCCGCTGGCGGAACATCAGCTTAAAGGGAATGGTAAAAACATCCTCTCTTGTTTCCGGTGATATCCTGGCCCGGGACATGGAGACGGCCGGTAATGTGAAAAACCTGGCCAGTCTGATACGCCCGCATCTCAAGGATGCTGAAACCGTCGGCTTACCGGCCATCCTAGGAATGAAACGGCCCCAGGAAATCATTGAGAAACTCTCCCTCGAACTGGGGGCAACAGTGTTTGAAATTCCCACAACGCCCCTTTCCGTTCCCGGCCTCAGATTAAATGAGGCGTTCACGCAGGGGCTGGCGGAAAAGGGCGTCAAGCTGTTTTTTCCTGAAAGAATCCTTTCGTGGGAGAAAGAGGACGACGGCGCCTTTTTGCTGGCAATGGGCCAGGGCCCGCAAAAGAAATGGATCAGGGCTGAAGGGGTCATCCTGGCAACGGGACGGTTCTGGGCCCATGGGCTCAGGGCCGATCGGGACCGGATCCGGGAACCCCTCTTTGATCTTCCGGTTCATCAGCCGGAAAAGAAAGATGAATGGCATCGAGAAAATTTCCTGGATTTGCGGGGACACCCGGCCAATCGGGCCGGCCTGGAGATCGATGACCAATTCCGCCCCCTTAACCGTTCGGGTGAGCCGGCATTGGAAAAGCTGTTTGCAGCGGGTTCCATACTGGCCCATCAGGACTGGATGCGAATGAAATGCGGTTCAGGTCTGGCCATCAGCAGTGCTTATGCGGCAGTTGCGGCATTTTCGAATATGAGGCGTTGAGGCGTTAACCTCTTCTTACGCTTTGAAATGATTGCAGTACAAAGACTGTTTTGATATATATATAAATTGCCTTCGTGATCCAGGCGGTAAAAAACTCAAATAGTGCGAGGATGCGTTTATTATGTCCTTATCTTTAGAGGGAATTACCAAAAAGGTTGGGCGGGAAACCCATATCGACCATATCAGTCTCTCCTTTGAGACCGGCTCCCGCAATATCCTGCTCGGCCGAACCCTGGCCGGCAAGACATCCCTTCTTCGATTGATGGCAGGCCTCGACCGGCCCACTTCCGGGCGGGTGCTGGTAGACGGGGCAGACGTTACGGGCAAGTCCGTTCGGAAACGGAGCATTGCCATGGTATACCAGCAGTTCATCAATTACCCCTCCCTGACTGTCTATAAAAATATTGCCTCGCCGTTAAAAATTGCCAAAGTCTCAAAACCGGAAACGGATCAGCGGGTGCGCGCCACTGCAGAAATGCTCCACATTGATGGCCTCCTCGATCGCCTCCCCAGCGAGCTTTCCGGCGGTCAACAGCAGCGTGTCGCCATTGCCCGGGCCCTGGTGAAAGAGACGGATCTGCTCCTGTTGGATGAGCCATTGGTGAACCTGGACTACAAGCTGCGAGAAGAGTTGCGGACTGAACTGCACGATATTTTCGAGGCGCGCCGGGCCATCGTGATCTATACCACCACCGAACCGGCAGAGGCCCTGATGTTAGGGGGCAATATTGTGGTCATTGACGAAGGCCGCGTTCTGCAGACCGGCCCCACGCCTGAAGTTTACCATCACCCGTCGACCGCCAAAGTGGCGGAGGTCTTCAGTGATCCGCCCATCAACTTCCTGAAAGGGTCGGTTCAAAGCGACACGGCTCGAATGGGGCAGAATATTGAACTGCCGTTGGAAGGCCACATGAAATCACTTTCTGACGGAAAGTATACCTTCGGGGTCCGTTCCAACCATCTTTTTCTGTCCGAAAGAAACAAAAAGAATGTAAAAATTCCGGCCAGAGTCGAATTGGCGGAGATTAACGGGTCCGAAACATTCATTCACGCAGACTATGACGGCTTCCGGATGGTAGTTCAGGAAAACGGGATCCGCCCCGTTCGGATTGGCGCCGAAATAGCCATATATGTCAACGCGTCCTCTTTTTTTGTGTATGATGAGGCAGGGGCTCTGATTGCGTCACCTTCTCATAAAGCGCTTGCGACTGACTGAAATAGGAGATCGACATGGCTCAGATTGAGTTGAATGAAGTCGCACACAGCTACCTGCCCAAACCCGGGGGAGATTCGGATTATGCCCTGAAACGGATCCACAATGTGTGGGAGGATGGGGTGGCGTGCGCCTTGCTGGGTCCCTCGGGCTGCGGAAAGACGACCCTGCTCAACATTGTTTCCGGCCTGCTGGCCCCCAGCAGAGGACGGGTCCTCTACGATGGGAAAGACGTAACGGCATTACCCCCTGAAAAACGGAACATCGCCCAGGTCTTTCAGTTTCCGGTGCTATACGACACCATGAGTGTTTTCAACAACCTCGCATTTCCTTTGCGAAATCGGGGGATTAATGAAGTCGCGGTCAAAAAACGTGTCCTGGAAATCGCCGAAATCCTTGACTTGACCCCGTTTCTCAACAAGCGGGCTGCGGGGTTGGCCGCCGATGCCAAACAGAAAATCTCATTGGGCCGTGGGCTGGTCAGAAGCGATGTGGCGGCCATCCTTTTCGATGAGCCGCTGACGGTTATCGATCCGCAGATGAAATGGCGCTTGCGGCGCAAGCTCAAAGAGATCCACGAAGAATTAAAGCTGACCTTCATTTATGTAACCCATGATCAGGTTGAAGCATTGACATTTGCCGATCAAGTGGCGGTGATGTTCGAAGGAGAAATGGTACAGATCGGCTCGCCCCAGGACCTTTTTGAAAATCCGGAACACAAGTTTGTGGGTTACTTCATCGGGAGCCCGGGAATGAACTTCCTGGAATGTACCATAGAGGGGAACCAAGCAAGGGTTGACGGCATAGGCATTGACCTGGACGAGGAAACGGCGGCAGAAGGATGTAAAGCCAAAGGGAAATTGGAACTCGGTATACGGCCCATGTATCTGGAGTTACATGCGGGGTCCGGCGACGGAAGGGTCAAAGCCGAGGTCAAGGGGATTGAAGATCTGGGCAGTTACAGGGTTGTGACCCTCGGGCTGGCGGATCAAACCTTGAAGGCCAGACTGCCCGAAGACAAACCGCTTCCCGAGGGCGAAGTTTGGCTTGCCTTCCCGCCGAAATGGACCAAGCTGTTTGCAGATGAACGGTTGATTAAATGAGAGGGGTTTAAAGTTCGAAGTTTAAGGTTTAAAGTTTAAGGTTACAGGTTTTTCAATGGTCAATCGTCAGTCGAAAATCGTCAATCACAAGGGGTAACCTTATGGAAAAATGGCCAAATAACAGGGCCTGGTGGCTGGTGCTGCCGGTTTTTGTCATCGTCGCCTTCAGCGCCATCATTCCCTTGATGACCGTGATTAATTATTCGGTCCAGGATATCTTTGGGCCGGGACAGTCTGTTTTTGTCGGCACCGAGTGGTTCCGGGAGATGCTGGCCGACAAGCGCCTGCATGATGCCCTGTGGCGCCAATTTCTCTTCTCCGGGCTTGTGCTGGCAATCGAGATGCCTTTAGGTATTCTCATTGCCCTGGCCATGCCGAAAAAGGGCTGGGGGGTTCCCGTCTGCCTGGTGACCATCGCATTGCCGCTCCTGATCCCGTGGAATACCATCGGGACCATCTGGATGATCTTTACCCGGCCGGATATCGGCCTGTTCGGCGCCGGGATGAACAGCCTGCTTGGCATTCCTTTCGATCACACGGACAATTGGCTTGATGCCTGGATCACCGTCATGTTGATGGAAGTCTGGCATTGGACCCCGCTGGTTGCTATCATGGCCTATGCGGGACTGCGGGCCATTCCCGAGGTCTACTACCAGGCGGCCCGCATTGACGGCGCATCAGCCTGGTCCACCTTCCTTTACATCCAGCTGCCCAAAATGCGCGGTGTGCTCACCATCGCCTTTCTGCTCCGTTTCATGGATAGCTTCCTGATTTACGCCGAGCCCTTTGTGTTAACGGGAGGCGGTCCCGGCAATTCCACCACGTTCCTCTCCATTTATCTGGTCAAGATCGCCCTCCTGCAATTCGACCTGGGACCGGGCGGGGCCTTTTCGCTCATCTACTTCGTCATCGTACTCCTATTCAGTTTTATATTTTACCAGGCGCTTCAGAGGGTCGGAAAAGGGGGAACGGTATGAAAGGAAAGAAAAAAACCATCGGCCTTGTCATCTACTTCATCCTGTTGCTGATGCCCATCTACTGGATGCTCAGTATGAGTCTCAGGTCCAACGCCGACATCCTTGCGTCCTTCGCCCTGTATCCGAAAGGCCTCACCTTCATGAACTACATGAGGATATTTACCGATTCATCCTGGTACATGGGTTATGTTAATTCCATGATCTACGTGGCCATGAACACGGTTATATCGCTTTCCGTGGCCCTTCCTGCGGCGTATGCCTTTTCACGCTACAGTTTCGTCGGCGACAAGCAGATGTTTTTCTGGCTGCTCACCAACCGCATGGCCCCGGCGGCTGTTTTTGCCCTTCCCTTTTTCCAGCTCTATTCCACAATCGGTCTTCTGGATACCCATTTCGCGGTGGCACTTGCGCACTGTCTGTTCAATGTGCCCCTGTCGGTGTGGATTTTGGAAGGCTTTATGTCGGGGGTCCCCCGTGAAATTGATGAGACCGCCTTTATCGACGGGTACAGTTTTCCGCGATTTTTTATTACCATCTTTCTCCCGCTGATCCGGTCCGGGGTCGGCGTGACAGCCTTTTTCTGTTTTATGTTCAGCTGGGTGGAGCTGCTGTTGGCCCGGACATTGACGGTAACCGAAGCGAAACCGATCTCGGCAATCATGACGCGAACCATCAGCGCCACCGGTCTCGACTTCGGTCTGCTGGCCGCGGCCGGTATACTGACCATTGTACCGGGCGCTCTGGTGATCTGGTTCGTACGCAATCATATGGCCAAAGGCTTTGCCATGGGTCGGGTGTAAGGGGGAAAAATCATGGAGTTGACTTTAGAATGGATGAGATGGACCGTTCCAACAGCCATTTTCTGCGGCACCATTATCCTGACGGTGATTGCCATGACCGTATGGCAAACCATATCCCCTTCCCTGGAACGTCGCGGTTTCCTGCCGATTCCCACCACACCGGGTGATCGGCTCTTCATAGGAATCTTAACCAGTGTTTATATCTTTTTTGCATGGATCGGATTGACCCAATTCTCTCTCTGGATCCTACTGGCTGTTGCCGTATGCTGGATTATCGTTGTGATGGTTTGGGGATAGAGAAGGAGAATGCGAAATGGAAGGGGGTGGTGACGACCACGAGTGGTTGGGGGTGATCAGAGTGGCGCCCCTGGGTTGCCTTGCCGATTTCCCTCGACGGGGTGTGGCGAGGTGTGTGCGATTAACTGGATAGATTTGAAAGGAGCAACGGCAATGAGCAAGAAGAGATTACTGTTTTGCATGATTGCAGCCTTGGCGCTTGTTTTTCTCAGCGTTCCCTGCTGGTCTTCGCCGCAGATGGACGCCGCCAAGAAATGGGTGGACAACGAGTTTCAACCCTCCACCCTGACCAAAGATCAACAAATGAAGGAAATGGAATGGTTTATCAAGGCGTCCAAACCCTTTAAGGGGATGAAGATCAAGGTCGTCTCTGAAACCATCCCGACCCACGAATATGAGGCAAAGGTGCTTACCAAGGCGTTTGAAGAGATTACCGGCATCAAGGTCGCCTTTGACCTGATTCAGGAAGGGGATGTGGTCGAAAAGCTGCAGACCCAGTGGGCCTCCGGGAAAAACATCTATGACGGCTGGGTGAACGATTCCGACCTCATCGGCACCCATATGCGTTACGGCTTTGTTGTGCCCCTGAGCGATTTCATGGCGGGCGAAGGAAAAGACGTGACCCTGCCGACCCTGGATATCGACGATTTCATGGGGAAATCCTTCACCACCGGTCCGGATGGAAAACTCTATCAGCTTCCGGACCAGCAGTTCGCCAACCTCTACTGGTTTCGTTATGACTGGTTCAAACGTCCGGATTTCAAGAAGAAATTCAAGGAAATCTATGGCTACGAGCTGGGTGTGCCGGTCAACTGGTCTGCTTACGAGGATATTGCTCAGTTCTTCACTGAAGTGGTTAAGGAAATTGATGGAAAAGCCGTTTACGGTCACAACGACTACGGCAAAAGGGCCCCGGATCTGGGCTGGCGATTCACCGATGCGTGGCTTTCCATGGCCGGCGTGGGCAGCAAAGGCCTCCCCAACGGCAAGCCGGTTGACGAATGGGGCATCCGCGTTGAGGGTTGCAACCCTGTGGGATCGAGTGTTTGTCGCGGCGGCGCTGCCAACAGCCCGGGCGCCAAGTATGCGCTTCGCAAGTATATGGAATGGCTTCGGAAATACGCGCCTCCCGGTTGTCTTGGATTGGATTTCTACACCTACCTGCCGATCCTGGCCAAAGGAAATGTTGCACAGCAGATCTTCTGGTATACCGCTTTCGTGTCTGACATGGTCAAACCGGGCCCCACGGTCAACGCCGATGGAACGCCCAAATGGCGCATGGCCCCATCACCTCACGGTCCCTACTGGGAAGAGGGGATGAAGTTGGGCTATCAGGACTGCGGTTCCTGGACCTTCATGAAGAGCACGCCGCTGGATCGTCGCAAGGCCGCATGGCTTTTCGCCCAGTTCTGCGTGGCCAAGACCACTTCACTCAAAAAAGCCCTGGTGGGACTGACGCCCATCCGCGACAGCGACATCAACAGCCAGGCCTTTACCGACCGTGCCCCCAAGCTGGGAGGGTTGGTGGAGTTCTACCGCAGCCCGGCTCGTGTGGCGTGGACGCCCACCGGCACCAACGTGCCCGATTATCCCAAGTTGGCTCAGTTGTGGTGGCAGAATGTGGGTGAAGCGGTTTCCGGTGAAGTAACCGTGGACAGGGCCATGGACAACCTGGCCCGCGAACAGGATAAAGTCATGGCGCGCATCGAACGTGCAGGGGCACAGAAAGAATGTGGTCCAAAGCTGAATAAATGCATCGACCCGAAGGTCTGGCTGAAAAAGCCCGGCTCGCCCAAGGCGAAGGTGAATGAGAAGCCGCAGGGGGTAACGGTTGATTACGACCAGCTCATTAAAGCCTGGCGGGAAGGTCGTGTGAAGTAGAAAAAGAAAAATGTAAACTTGTTTCTTGGGGCGGCCCCTGTTGAATATACTTTAGGGGCCGCCCCGTTTTTTGGTTACCGTCTCCCTGAATAAAACGTCTTGATTTTTATCAGGGTTTCCAGATACGTTTCCTTATACTGCAGATCAGGATAGTTACCCATTTCCTCCATGAGCATCTTGATGTGTGGCAAAACGTCAATGCCGTAGTTGTTTCTGCCCGCCTTATCCGCCTGATATATAATCTGAACCGAATAATAGGAGACCAGAAGCCGCACCTTCAATCCCCGCCTGAACATGTACGCCCTGCCACCGGTGGTATTCAGGAAAAAGCCCGCATACCGATAGAGCACATCAAAAGAAGGCCTCACATCTCCGGGGTTCGGGCATCCTTTACCCAGCATGGCCCATTGGTAAAGCATACCCATGTTGTCTTCCAGCGTGTCCCTGTCGTTGCTAACCACCTGCTTGATCAACCGCAGATCCTTTTTATCCAGCGCACGACAGAAAAAGTATATATTTTTGACCATAATGGCGGGATCAACCCCTTCACCGGCGGGAATGGGCGGCTTGGCCGCCAGCCGCTCCAGAATCTGTTTGAAGCGGGCGTAGGCGGTTTCTCCCAATTCCAATCTTTGAACATACTTTTTCGTATCCAGGTACTGAAAAAAATCCTGTACATACTGGTTGACCAGATCGCAATAACGTGCTTTGCGAGCCGTTGTACCCTCATCAAGGTCTGTCCGGCCGGATGGACCTTTCGGCAAAAGCTTCTTTTCATCGGATTTAAACTGGTAATCCACCATTTTCCCGGTGGCCTGCGGCTTCAAAAGGGTCTCCTTTTCACTGATGCCGTCACCCCGCGTCTGATCAGACGGCACATCCCCGGCGTTCAAAGGTTTTTCAGCCGCATCCAGGGCCTCGCCCTGTTTTCCGGCTGCATCCTTAAGCGAACCCTCTTTAACCGTTTCAACCCGGGCGCCTTCTTCGGATATCAACACTTCAACAGCTACCCGCTCTTCTCCGGTTTCAGGTTGCGCATATTTATACCAACCATACCCCACAGCAGCCACGGCGCCTATTCCCAGCAGTACCCACAGCCATACAAGCCCCCCTTTTTTACTGCTCATGCTCGTCTCCTCCATGTGGAATCATTGTGGTTCAATCCTTACTCAGGCGGCATCTTTCCGGTATTTTTCCCGACCTTCAACATAGATGAAAGATCTTGTCCATCATTTCCTCCTGTGGGATTATTTTGGCAGCAACCCTTTTAGTTTTTCGAACGGGTTATGGGTAAAGGCGTCATTTTCTTCGTCGCCGACCGGGGTATCAGCGCCCTCCAGATAATCCAGATGGCGACGATGCTCATTGTCATGGCAATAGATACAGAGATTTTCCCAGTTGCTGCCGTCGGCGGGGTTGTTTTCGTGATCGTGGTCCTTGTGGTGAACCGTCAATTCGTGCACATTCCGGTTCGTGAACTCCCTGGCGCAACGGGCGCATACCCAAGGGTGAATCTTCAGAGATTGTTCCCGGTAGCCTTTTTCTTTCCGGCCCTGATTTTGACGGGATCGGGCCAGAAACTCATCGACCTTGTCGGCTTTGCTTTTTCCCATGGATTTTTCCTCCCGCAGGTGAAGGGACAAAATCAGATATTAACCACCTTGTCGGCCAGCTGCATGGCCGTTACGATATCTAACATATTCGTGGTCTCTCCCACCATCTTTTTTTCAAGGAGATTAAAATGGGTGAGGCAAGTGCCGCAAACCAGAATGTAAACACCGCTTTTTTCAAGCTCCTCCAGCACCGGCAGCACTTCCGAATCCGAAGTGGTCATTTTGACGCCGTTGTTGACAAAAACCAGGCGCCACAACTCATCTCCCATCTCTTTTACGGTCTTCAAAAAACTGACCATGAGTTTAAGACCCAGCTCATCATCCCCGTGTCCCACACGATCGGATCCCACCATGACCATAATTTTCTGCTTCAATTCTTCCGATTCAATGGTCTTTTCGGGTTTCACCGTTGGTTCGGCGCCTTCTCCAGCATGGCCCGTCACATGGAAGTCGGTCCCTTCTTCACTGGCGGACACATTAAAACCCTGATACTCCATAAACCGTGTGACGTTCTGCCTTGCCGCTTCATTGTCCACAATGACGATCAGGTTTTCAGGTTTTTCCTGCTCAATTAATTCCTTGGTTTTCAGCACCGGGGCGGGGCAAGCCAAACCTCGGCAATCGATTTTTGTACTCATTTGATTCTCCTTATAAAGGGCAGGCACGAGGCCTGCCCCTACCTATTGGACAAAAATCCTTTCCTCGGATGTGGATATCACGTTCCCGATGATCACGGCATCATGAACACCCCCGGTCTTCAATTCTCTCAGCAAATCGGCGGAATCCTTTTCAGACACACTGACGAGAAGCCCCCCGGATGTCTGAGGATCAAACAGAAGATCCTGAAGGAAGCGATCCACCGAAAGGCCAAACTCCGTCATACCGGCGCGAAATTCCCGGTTTCCATAGGCCCCCGCCGGAATAAATCCCATCTGCGCATATTCCCGGGCTTCGGGAATAATGGGAATTCGGTCACTTTGCAGACGAATGGCGCATCCCGACCCCAGGACCATCTCCGCCAGGTGACCCAGAAGGCCAAAACCCGTGATATCGGTGCAGGCATGCACCTCATAACGGCTCATGATCTCAGCCGGTTTTCGATTCAACCGGGCCATGAGGTGCGTAACCGATTCAATCACCTCCGGTGAAGCAATCCCCCCTTTAATGGCCGTGTTCACAATACCGGTTCCCAGGGGTTTGGTCAAAATCAGCTTGTCGCCGGCTTTAAGATTTTGCTTGGTGAGAACACGTTCCGGGTGGATAAAACCGGTAACGCTCAAACCGTATTTCAATTCCGGATCCTCCACGCTGTGACCGCCCACCAGGACCACGCCGGCCTCTTTCATCTTGTCAAGCCCCCCCTGAAGGATCTCCCGAAGGATTGACATATCCATCTGTTCCAGGGGGAATCCCACCAGATTCATGGCGGTCTTGGGAACACCGCCCATGGCGTAGACATCGCTCAAAGCATTGGCGGCCGCGATCTGTCCAAACCAGTAGGGATCATCCACAATGGGGGTGAAAAAATCCACGGTCTGGATCAGGGCCAGATCATCATTCACCCGGTAAACACCGGCATCGTCCGCTCGGTCGAGGCCTACGATCACATTTTCATCCGTTGGAAATTCCATTCCACAAAGCGCCCGATCCAGGTCCCCTGGCGGCAGTTTGGACGCTCAGCCGGAACCTTTCACGGTTTGCGTAAGACGGATTTCTTTTTTTTCGGTCAATGGTTTTCTCCCTGGCTTTGAAGGTCCTTTAAGCTAACCCCCGTATTTTCTTTTTTCAATCTGGAATTTCCGATATTAAAATTGATCAGATAAGGAAAATCCGATCCGGCCGTCGTAGCCTTGCTATTGCCGACTCCGCCAAAGTGGCTACGACGGCCGGGTTGGCGGAGTCGGCTCAGATGGAAATCGTCCATCGGGAGTAAGATCCGGCCCGCCGTGAATCAACACGTCATCATGGTCAACGGGGAATTCCGCTGTAATGTCCATGCCATTATCGTACCTGAACCAGACTTCGCCTTTAAGCTGTTTTCGGATCAGGTTTCGAATCAGTTTTAAACCCAGTGTCTCGGTGCCTTCAATATCCACATTTTCAGGAATTCCGGCCCCATTGTCGCGTATTCGCAAATGAATCCGTTTTCCATCTATTTCCGACATGGAGATGAAACATTCCCCTGTCGTGTCTTCAGGATAGGCGTGCTTGTAGACATTTGACAGCAATTCGTTTAACACCAGTGCACAGGGAATGGCCTGGGTGACGGACAGAAAAACATGGGAACACTCAATTTTGGGACGAACCCTTCGATAGCTGTTGGTGTAAATCTGGCCAATGGAACCCAGCAGCCTTCGGATGTGGACCGCCATATCGATTCGGGTGAAAGACTCGCTGCGGTAGAGTTGAGAATGCACCAGGCTCATGGCGTAAATCTTTGACCGGGCATCGGCCAGTACCATCCTTGCCTCCTCACTCAGCGTCCTTCGACGGGTTAGATCCATGAGGCTGGAAATCACCTGCAGGTTGTTCTTCACACGATGATGGATT
>JABGPV010000102.1 GCA_018644785.1 Deltaproteobacteria bacterium
GACCGGCCCGGTTCAGCAGGTAAAGCGCTCCCCATGGCTGAGGTAAGACTTGTGGACGACTATGACAGCCCGGTTGCCGATGGCCAGGTGGGGGAAATTGTGGTGAAAGGTCCCATGGTGTTTAAAGGTTACTGGAACCTGCCGGAGGACAACGAATACGCCTTCAGGGGCGGATGGCATCACACCGGGGACCAGGGGCGGTTCGATGAGGATGGGTTTCTCTGGTATGCGGGTCGCAAGGCTGAAAAGGAGCTGATCAAACCGGGTGGGGAAAATGTCTATCCGGCGGAGGTTGAAAAGATTCTGAGCATCCGGCCATTGAGGCAACGGTTGTCATCGGTGTTCCGGACCCCAAGTGGAAAGAAGGGATCAAAGCCGTCTGCGTGTTGAAAGAAGGGGAAACCCTTGATGCTCAGGCGTTGATCAATTTTGTGGGGGAACGGATTGCACGGTACAAAAAACCGCGATATGTTGAGTTCGTCATCGAATTGCCATTGCTGGAAGATGGCGCTGTGGACAGGGAAAAGGTAAAAGATCTTTATGGCGGCGATCAGTAGATGGTGTGAAGGATTTTCTCAGGAGTACATTTAGACTTGAAAAGAGGATGATTTTTTTCCTATACTGAAATTTGCAGACCGTTACTCATTCGGGACGGATACCGTCATGAAATTTCTGAAAATAATCCTTCTGGTTCCGGCGTTCCTTTCCCTCTATGCCTGTGCAATGGTTGATTCTGTCAGCAGGGAACTGACGCCACAGGAGGAGTCCAATGCACCCAGGGTATATTATGCGGGTGTTGCGGGCCTCAAAATGTTTTCCCAGAGGAGTGTTTCCGGTTCGCCCATCGCTGAATTGCCGCTTTATGACAAAGTGCTCCGCTACAAGGTGGAACGTGGTTTTGCCTATGTAAAGGTTCACAGAACAGGTCAGGTGGGCTGGGTCAGAAATGCTGATCTCGTCTGGCGAAAGCGGTCGCCCTCAAAGAAGAGCCCCAAGACCTCACCGCCGCCTCAGCAAAAAACTGAAGTTATTCCTGAGAATACGCCCGAGGTCAACCACGAACCCAATCCGGAAATTGAGCGACGCGATGCTTCCATGTTTGATGCGTTTTGAACGTAGTGATTTTGAGGTCTTTTGATCAGCCATGGACAATTGTCGGCAGGAATCGGATGCTGAAAACAGTGAGGACCGCTACCGTGCGGGTGTGATCTCCGGGATTTCCGCCTGGTGCAAAGGCTGTTTTACACGGACATTCATGGATCTTCTATCTGTGGATGAGTGTCGAAAGTCGGAAGTCCGTGACGATATCGCCATCGGTTCCACGCCGAAGGCCACATATTATATACTTCTGTCCATATCGGTGTTGATAGCCGGTTTCGGGGTTGTGACCAACAGCCCGGCGGTGGTGATCGGTGCAATGCTGGTTTCTCCGCTGATGACACCGATTTTCGGTATCTCTCTGGGCCTTGTCCGTGGGGATATGCCCCTTCTCAGAAAGGCGTTTGTTGCCGAGTTTGGCGGTGTGCTGATCGCCATCGGGGTTGCGGCAATATTGGGGATGTTCCCTTTTGTCCATGAAGTGACGCCGGAAATGTTGTCCCGGACCAGCCCGACCCTGCTTGATTTGCTGGTGGCGGCCCTTGCGGGAGTGGCCGGGTGTCTGGCCATGATTGACGCACGAATCAGTCCGGTATTGCCGGGTATTGCCATGGCCACGGCATTAACGCCGCCTTTGGCTGTCAGCGGTCTTTGCCTTGCGGTTGGGGCCTTTGAGGGGGCATGGGGGGCTTTTCTTCTATTTTTCGCCAATTTTCTGGCTATTTTGGCGGTTTCCGCATCGCTCTTTATTGTAGCGGGGTTTGTCAGCCGTGAAGAGATGGGTTCCGGGCTGTCTGTTCTGAAACGTTTCCTGGCGCCGGTTATCGGGTTGATCCTCGTAACGATCCTCTTGACCAATGCTCTGGTGGGTATTATTGCGAAAAACGAGACCACAAAAGCCATAAAGGGGATACTTGAAAATGAATTGAGCTCAGAGCGGGGTGCCTGTGTGGAAAACGTGATTTACGACCATAAGGGCTCAAATGTCGATATCCTGGCGTATGTCACGACTCCTCGCGTGTTGTCTCCCCAGAAAATAAAAGAGATGCAGAGCATTCTCGATAAAAAGCTCGATGCCCATGCGAATCTCATTATGCGCTGCTTTATTACCAAGGATATTTCATCAACCGGATCCACCAGTGGGGTCGTGGCTCGGAATCTGGATGGTGAATTCATATCCGGCGAACTTCATCCCAACGTCAAGCGGATTCAGATTGCCGAGCAGGTCCTTCGAGAAATGTTGGAGAGTTATAAGAGACTTTATCTGGACCTGGATAACCTGGACCTGGTACAACTTCCCAATGGTGCGGTGGTTGTGGCCAGCATCCAGAGTAGCCGAACGCTTACGCCGCATGAGGTATCCAGGCTTGAAAAAGCCATTCAGGAAAGGCTTGGGGATGAAACAGTGCGGCTGCTGATTCGTTCCGATGATCTGACGGATGTGAGCAGCAAGGGGCGCGTATTGTATGGCAAAGCGCATTTTGGGGGGCTCTCCAAAGAAGATAAAGCGACAGGCGAAATTCTGGAGAGCCGGATCAAAGAGGAGATCAGGCGCATCAAAAACATGTTTGCCCCCAATGTTGATGCGGTACCCAAGGGTGACACCTGGCTGGTTCGGGCTGAGGTTGTGGGTCCAAGGGTCCTTCGACCGGCTGAGGTGCGTCTTATGGAAAACCGGGTTGGCAGGAGCACCGGCAAAAAAGTAGATCTGCATGTTTGGAGCCGTGTGGAGTTGGTGGTGACCGGGACAGATTATATACCGGTGGAGGATTTTATTAAAGAGCAGGTTGGTAGGAACTAGAAAAGTTTTGACCCGGAAATCAAATTTCAGGGATGACTTTTTTCGAGTGGGAGACTTTCAGATTGGGTCCAAAATTGAAAAAAATCCTGAAAATCCCTTTAATACTGTTGTGTTTTGCTGTTCCGATTGCGGGCTGGATCTGGTATGGTGAAGGAGGGATGGTTCGTCTTTGCCGGACTGAAGTGGAGCGGCAGGAGTGCCTTGATCGCATTCGAAAGCTTGTGGCTGAAAACCAGGCACTTATCGAAGAGGTTCACCGCTTTCGTACAGATATGACATATGTGGAATCCGTTGCCAGAAACGAGCTTAACCTGATTCGAGAAAACGAGGTTATTTACCGTTTTCGGAAAGGTGAAACCGGGAATTAGACAATGGAAGAGAACACTGCTTTATATGATGAAATGCTGAAGGCCGGACCCTCTCAAAGCACCTTGCACATTATTCTGGCCCGGATCAGGGATGAAGGGCATGTCAATGAAGTGATTAAATGGTGTATGACGTTTTTGAGGGTCTATCCGAAAGATGTTTATTTGAGGATGCTGCTTGCGGAGTGCTACCTCAATATGGGATCAATCGGGCAGGCGGAAACTGAATTTCTGAAAGTTTCATCCATGATGAATGATCTGCTTCCCGTCTATGCCAGGCTTTCCAGGATTTATGCAAAGCAGAAGCGGTTCACAGAGGCGGCTGGTGAGGCTGAAATCTTCCTGGCACACCATCCGGAAGATCCTGAAATGTGTGAATTACTTAAAAAGGTTGAGGAAGCGGGGGATGCGGCAGCGGGAGGGCGGGAAGGGCGCGATCAAAAATGGCCTGTTCTGCCGGATGATGACGCGGAATCCCTGGTAGACTTTGCCACACCGACCATTGCCGAGCTTTATTTCAGCCAGGGGCAGCTGGAAGCTGCGGTGGAAACCTACAAAAAGGTTATGGAAGAACATCCCGATGACAGCGCTTCAGCCCAGCGGCTTGCGCAACTGAAAGACGAGTTGGAAGCCAGCCGTCCCAGTGGTGCAAAAGAGCCCCATAACGAGCATGCGCAAAAGGAAAAGCTGCTCACCATGCTGGAGAAGTGGCTTCCCAGGGTGGGAGAGATAAAATATGGTTGAAAAACCACCCAATTTCGGGTTTATGGCAACCGGTATCGGAAGCGTGCCGTTTTTGGAGGTGGAAGCGACCTGCCGGGAAATAAATCGGCTTTTCCCTCATATGCCCTTCTGGCCGCAGTTCGTGAAACGCAGCTATTTAGAGGATATGAGCGTACAATACAGTGAAGGGCTTCCGCTTCTGGCCGTAAACCAGGAGAAACGGACTCTCGCAGTCTCGCAGTCTGGCAAAAGGGAGTTGGAATTGGTGAGTTTTTATGAGCGATTCCTCTCTGAAGATATTGAGGCTTTTGCCATCAGTGAGGCTTATGCCCCCGGGCTGTATACCCTGATGGCGTCTTTAGATGAAGTCAAATCGGGTCAAGCAGTGTATATCAAAGGGCAGACTGTTGGCCCGATTACCTTTACGTCGGGGATCCTGGGGTTGGATGGAAGGCCTGTTATCCATGATCCTGAGCTGTCGGAAGCCCTGGTCAGGGGGCTGGCCATTAAGGCGCTCTGGCAGGTAAAGGTGCTCGAAAAATCAGGAAGACGTCCGATTATTTTTCTGGATGAGCCGTCACTTTCGGCTGTTGGATCGGCCTTTTCCTCAATCCAGCGGCAGGATGTGATTGATAAGCTTCAAATGATGATATCCTATCTCAAAAGCCATTCCGACTGCCTGGTGGGAATACATTGCTGTGGCAATACGGATTGGGCAATGGTTATGGCGGCCAGACCGGACATTATCAATTTTGATGCATTTGAGTTCATGGAACATTTCCTGCTTTACCCCGACGGCATCGCAAGTTTTCTGCAAGGGGGCGGCACCATTGCGTGGGGTATTGTGCCCACCTCCGGTTTCACGGGCGATGAATCGGAAAAGGAGCTTATGAAAAAGATCGGCGAGGGCATTAAAAAGATAAAGAAAACAGGTATTAATCCACAGATAATTGCCGAAAGGTCCATTTTTACGCCGTCTTGCGGCATGGGATCTATGACTTCTCTCAACGCGCATTCAGCCATGAACCTGCTGGCCCGACTGCAGACCGAATCCCTTGCTCAGGATACTGAATCATCTTTTTGATATCATTATTCTACGAAAAATCGTGCGATGGCGAATTTTTTATTGCCCGTCAGAAAAACGGCTCCAGGGGTTGATTTTATGGGAATTTTGAAACAATTGTTGTTGATCATCTTTAACTCATATAAATTCTTGACAAAAGAAAGACCATGGGATATGTTCCATACGCGTTATGGAAAGAAGGGTGGTGAGGGCTGTTACGGCAGGAATATCCGAGGTTTTTTGTTACGGCATTAATCGTTTTTTCGGGGGGGGTAGTTCAGGCCCGGCTTTCAGGGCGGGATTTTTCGTCAACATCTGTAGCGAGGAGGGAAGATAATGAACAAAGGTGATTTGATAAGTGAGGTGGCCAAAGTTGTGGGTACCAAGAAGGAGGCGCAGGCGGCAGTGGATTGCGTTTTTGCAAGTGTCACCGATGCGTTGAAGCGTAAGGATAAAGTTACGATCATCGGTTTCGGGACCTTTAAGGTAGAAGAGAGAAAAGCGAGGAAAGGCATTAATCCCCAGACCGGTAAGGCCATCGATATTGCAGCAAAAACGGTCCCGAAATTTGTGGCTGGAAAGGCTTTGAAGGAGGCTGTTTAGTTCAAAAAAAATGGGTAGCATTCCCCATGGCTCTTATTGGATATTTTCATTTCAGTAAGGGCTTTTTTTTGCCAGGTACTTAGAAAAGAGGGTGCGAAATATGAAAATTGCGGTAAGCGGAAAAGGAGGCGTTGGTAAAACCACCTTTGCGTCCTTTTTGATAAAAGCACTGACCAATGAAGGAAAAAAGGTCCTGGCTATTGACGCGGACCCGGACGCCAATCTGGCGCAGGCTCTGGGGGTTGATAAAAGTGAGGAGATCGTTCCCATTTCAGAAATGAAGACGCTCATTGAGGAAAGGACCGAGGCCAAAATCGGCTCCATGGGGTCTTTTTTCAAGCTGAATCCAAAGGTCGGTGACTTACCTGAAAAACTGTCCGTGGAAGTGGATGGGGTCAAGGTGATGGTCATGGGCGGCGTGAAAAAAGGGGGCGCTGGATGCGTCTGCCCGGAAAGTGTCTTGCTGAAAAGGCTTGTCTCTCATGTGGTGTTGGCCAGGGATGAGGTGGTTGTCCTGGATATGGAGGCGGGCCTTGAACATTTGGGCAGAGGGACGGCCATGTATGTGGATCGGCTCATTGTAGTGGTTGAGCCGGGAAGACGAAGTATCGAAACGGCGCATCAAATTCGTCGTCTGGCCGATGATATCGGGTTAAAGAAGTTGAGTTTTGTGGGAAATAAATTGCGATCCGACAAGGACAAAGACTTTCTGTTGAAAGAAATGAAGGATTTTTCATTTATAGGATTTATGCCCTACAGAGAGGAAATTAGCGATGCGGACCGCGACGGCCGCCCCCCATTTGAAAAAGATGTGGAAACCCTCAGGGATGTCAGTGAAATGCTCGCGAAATTGAAAGACTAAAGGAGAATGAAACATGGGAGAAAGAGTTTATAATTTTAATGCGGGTCCCGCTGCATTGCCTTTGCCCGTTCTGGAAGAGATTCAGTCAGAACTGCTCGATTTTAAAGGATCGGGCATGTCCATTATGGAAGTGAGCCATCGTTCCAAATGGTTTGATGATGTGATCAATGACGCGGTTGAAAGGACCAAACGTTTGCTGGGCCTCGGGGATGATTTTGATGTTCTGTTCATTCAGGGAGGCGCCAGCCTGCAGTTCTGCATGATCCCCATGAACTTTGCTTTGGAGGCTCGTCCCGTGGATTATCTCAATACGGGAACGTGGTCCACCAAAGCCATTAAAGAGGCCCATATCCAAGGGAAGGATGTCCGGGTCATTGCTTCATCTGAAGACAAGAATTTTTCCTATATCCCGAAGAGATATGAGGTCAGTAACAATGCGGCTTACCTTCATTTCACCAGCAACAATACCATCAAAGGCACCCAGTGGGCTCAATTCCCGGATGCCGGCGATATCCCGCTCGTTTGTGATATGAGTTCTGATATTATGAGCCGTCCATTTGATGCAAAGCCGTTTGGTTTGATTTATGCCGGTGCTCAGAAAAACATCGGGCCATCCGGTACGGCCATGGTGATTATCAGAAAGGACATGCTGCAAAGGACGCCGGACAATCTGCCTTCCATGCTGAAATATACAACGTTTGCTGGAAAAAATTCCATGTACAATACGCCTTCCTGCATGGTCATCTATACGATCGACCTGGTTCTGAAATGGCTCGAGGAAACCGTGGGTGGCCTTGAAAAAATGGGGCAGATCAATCAGGAAAAAGGGTCCCTAATCTATAATTTTATTGATCAGTCCGATTTTTACAAAGCAACCGCGGAAAAGGACAGCCGTTCCCTGATGAATGTGACCTTCAGACTTCCCAGCGAAGATCTGGAGCAGAAATTTGTAGCAGAAGGCCTGAAGGAAGGTATGGGAGGGTTGAAAGGACATCGTTCGGTGGGCGGGTGCAGGGCTTCCATCTACAATGCCAGCGGAATGGATGCGGTCAAGGCGTTGGTGGATTTCATGATGGATTTTGAAAAGAAAGAAGGATAGTTTCGGGGGGTGATCGGTTTTGCAAAGGACAAGGATTTCTGAGATTTTTAAGGCAGACGCCATCGGTACACACGTTACGGTGGCCGGATGGGTCAGGACCCGAAGGGATTCAAAGGGCGGGTTTTCATTTATTGAAATAAACGATGGTTCCTGCTTTTCCGGCCTGCAGATCATTGCAGACCGGGACTTGCCCAATTACGAGAGCCATGTGCTGAAATTGCAGACCGGTTGTTCCATTACCGCCGACGGTACCCTGACGGCTTCCCCCGGAAAAGGTCAGAAGGTGGAACTGAAAGCCGATAGTATTCAAGTGGTGGGTTGGGCTGATCCGGAAGTTTATCCCTTACAGAAAAAACGGCATTCTTTTGAGTTTTTAAGGACCATTGCCCATCTGAGGCCCAGGACCAACACATTCGGGGCCGTGGCCAGGGTTCGAAATGCGGTAGCGTCTGCCATCCATGGGTTTTTTCAGGAAAAGGGGTTTTTGTACGTCCATACGCCCATCCTGACCGGGAGCGACTGTGAAGGGGCGGGGGAAATGTTTCGTGTGACGACGTTGGATCCGGCTAAGGTCCCCGTGGAAAATGGAAAAACGGATTACAGTCGGGATTTTTTCGGCGGGTCGAGCCATTTAACCGTCAGCGGGCAATTGGAGGCGGAGATCTATGCCTTGGCCATGGGTGATGTCTATACGTTCGGGCCCACGTTCAGGGCTGAAAACTCCAATACTTCTCGGCATCTGGCGGAGTTCTGGATGGTGGAGCCTGAGATGGCTTTTTGCGATCTGGAAGGGGATGTGGCACTGGCCGTGGAGTTTCTAAAATATGTTTTTGCTTATGTCCTTGAACATTGTTCTGAGGACATGGCGTTCTTCAACCGGTTCATTGACAAAACAGTGATCAAGACCCTTGAAGGCCTCGTGGACCAGGATTTCACAACCCTGACCTACACGGAGGGGATCAGGCTCCTTGAAAAGGCCAAGGTGAAGTTTGAGTTTCCCGTGGCGTGGGGCAGCGATATCCAGTCCGAACATGAGCGGTATCTATGCGAAAAGGTTTTTAAAGGTCCCGTGGTGCTGATGGATTATCCCAAGGATATCAAGGCCTTTTACATGAAGATGAATGACGACCAGAAGACCGTACGTGCCATGGACGTGCTGGTGCCGAAGATCGGCGAGATCATCGGCGGCAGCCAGCGTGAGGACGACCATGATATCCTCCATTCACGCATTACCCAAATGGGCTTCGACCCGGATGAATACTGGTGGTATCTGGAACTCCGAAAATTCGGTTCAGTTCCCCATGCGGGGTTCGGCCTGGGCTTTGAGCGGCTGATCCAGTTCGTGACCGGTCTTTCCAATATCCGGGATGTGATTCCTTTCCCCAGAACCCCCGGCAACATTTCCTTCTAATGGCTAAAAGGTTCAGAGTTCAGGAGGAGATTGAAGTCGTTTTTCCAGAAAGGTGTAGCGTTTCAGTGTTTTATCGTTGCGTATGCCGATGGCCAGGGCCTTGCGGGTACCCACCAGGATCACCAGTTTTTTGCCCCGGGTGACCGCTGTGTAGATCAGATTCCGTTGCAGCAGCATGTAATGCTGGATTAGAATGGGGATGATGACCGCCGGATATTCCGACCCCTGGGACTTGTGGACGGAAACGGCGTAGGCCAGGATGACTTCATCGAGATCTGTAAAATCATATGGCAATTCACGGCCCTCAAAAGAGATGATTGCTTCCCGGGTTTCCGGCTCCAGGCCAACGACCCGTCCCATGTCGCCGTTAAACACTTCTTTGTCGTAATTGTTTTTAATCTGCATGACCTTATCGCCGATCCGAAATGTGCGGTTACCCCGTTCAATCCCTTGGGTATTCTGATTCAGCCGGCTCTGCAGCGCCAGATTGAGGTTGCCCGCCCCGACCACACCCCGGTGCATGGGGGTTAACACCTGAATGTCGTTCATCGGGTCAAACCCGAAATACTCCGGTACCCGTTTACCGGCAAGGTCAAGAATGGTATTTAACACCTGTTCCGGGTCTTCCTGTTCAATGAAAAAGAAATCACTTTTTCCCCCGGGGTTTTGACGCAGCGGCATCTTTCCCCCATTGATCCGGTGTGCGTTGACAATGATACGACTTTCCCGGGCCTGGCGAAAGATTTTATCCAGCACCACCACAGGGATTGCAGCGCTTGCCATGATGTCTTTTAAAACATTTCCAGCACCCACGGAAGGGAGTTGGTGAATGTCACCCACCAGGATAAAGGTGGCCTCAAGTGGAATGGCCTTGAGAAGATGGTGCATGAGGATGGTGTCAATCATGGAGGCTTCATCCACGATGAGGAGGTCGCAAGGCAGGGGGTGCTTTTGGTCTTTTTTAAACCCACCCTTTTTCATGCTGTACTCCAGCAGCCTGTGAAGGGTCCTGGCCTCATGGCCCGTGGCCTCCGACATGCGTTTGGCGGCACGCCCCGTGGGTGCGGCCAGTTGTATGCGGATTTTCAGCGGTGAAAAAATTTTTAAAATAGCGTTAATGATGGTTGTTTTCCCGGTTCCAGGTCCCCCCGTGACTACCAGGACCTTGCTTTGGGCCGCTTCCTTGATGGCTTCAACCTGGTTCTCAGCCAGGCCGATGGAGAGTCGTTTTTGAACCCACGCCACGGCTTTTTCCGCATCAATGGCCCTGATGGTTTTGGGCGCCTTGAAAAGCCTTTTCATCCGTGCGGCGATACCCGTTTCGGACACATGGAATTTTTTGAGGAAGACCCCTTTGTTGTTTTCCAGAAACGTTTCGGAGTCATCGTTTAAATCTTCAAGAACGATTCTGTTGGCAAGGACGTTGGCACCAATGGCCTGGCCGATCAGTTCTCGATTGATCTCCAGCATTTCCCGGCATTTCTGAACCAGCGGTTCATAAGGAAAATAAACATGCCCCTCGTCCGCCAGCTGATGGAGGATGTAGAGGATTCCCGCTTCCGCACGGACCTGGCATTGTTTGTCAAACCCCAGTTTTTCAGCGATTCCATCAGCCGTCACAAACCCGATGCCGAAGATATCCATGGCCAGCCGATAAGGGTTTTCCCGAACCACCTGGATGGACTGATCCCCGTATTGTTTGAATATTTTGGTGGCATAGCCCGAACTGACGCCATGGGTTTGAAGAAACAGCATGACTTCCCGAATCTCTTTCTGTTCCTCCCAGGCCGCTTTGATCATGGCGATTCGTTTTTTTCCGATGCCCGCCACCGCCGACAGACTCTCCGGGTCCGTTTCGATCAGGTCCAGGGTGGATTCTCCGAACCGGGCCACAATCCGCTTTGCCATGACCGGCCCGATACCCTTGATGAGGCCTGAACCCAGGTATTTCTGAATGCCGTAAACCGTGGCCGGCACCTCTGTCCTGTAATGGGTGATCTTGAACTGCTCGCCAAACTTAGGATGGCTGGACCATTCCCCCTTGAGTTCAAGGATCTCACCGGGGGTGGGCGCCATCATGTTGCCCACGGCATTCACGAGGTCTGTCCGGCCGTAGACTTTGAGTTTGACAACGCTGTAGCCGTTCTCCTCGTTGGTATAGGTGATTCTTTCAATCTGGCCTTTGAGGCGGGTAAGCATTTCCCATGCCTTATTTTGAGTGTAGAGATCCCCTGCAGCGAGACGGGCCCCTTGTTTTGTCATCCTCCAATACCAAAGCGCACGTGAAATAAGGACTATACAAATGTTGCCAAAAAGTCAACGCTCTGCTAGAAAACTCAAAAATCATGGGAAACTTAGAGATTTTCAGATTCGAACCCTAATGATAAAGGAAGGTCTGTCGATGGGTAGCTCTTTTATGGAAAATGAAATTTGCGAGCGGATTCAACGCTTCCAGGAACGGCTCTCCGCGAAAGACGTGGACGGGGCGCTGATCGTTGAAAAAACCGATCTCTACTATTTATCGGGAACCAAACAGGATGCGCATCTGTTTGTTCCAGAGGGAGACAACCCCCTGCTGATGGTGCGAAAGGATTTTCATAGGGCTGTTTCCGAGTCGCCCCTTGAGGAAATTTTGTCCCTGACCGGTTATTCTGCACTGCCTCACTTAATATCAAAGGGTAATAATGCCTACCCCCGGCGGATGGGTCTGGAGATGGACGTTCTGCCGACAAAACTATATTTTTTATATCAGAAGCTTTTTCCAAAGACCGAGTTGGTGGATATTTCCCCATTGATTCGGGAAGTTCGAATGGTCAAGTCTGAATATGAAATCGCCCGCATCAGAGCGGCGGCTGAAATGGCGGACGGCATGTATGAAAAAGTCCCCGAATTTCTGGCAATGGCGCGAACCGAATTGGAACTCTCCGTCATGGTGGAGGTTTACTACCGAAAACGGGGGCATCCCGGTATTGTTCCCACGCGTGGGTTTAATCTGGATGCCATATACGGTCACATCATGTCCGGCGAAAACGCCGCCGTGTCCAGCGCCTCCCCGGGACCGACAGGTGGAAAGGGCCTGGGGCCTTTTTATCCCCAGGGTGCGGGAATGGGTGAAATAAAGCCCCATAGCCCGATACTGATTGATTATTGTGCGAACCTGGATGGCTATGTTGCCGATTCAACCCGAATTTTTTCTCTTGGGAACCTGAAAGCGCCGCTTGTTCATGCCCATGAGGTAATGCTGGAAGTTCAGGAGACGCTTGTGCGACTCGGCGTTCCCGGTACCCGGGCGGAGGACCTCTACCGGGTGGCATTAGACATTGTGGAGAAGGCGGGTCTCAGCAAAGGATTTATGGGAAGTCCCAAAGGGGTTCCCTTTGTGGGCCATGGCATCGGCCTGGAGTTGGACGAGTGGCCCGTCATCGGCAAAGGCGCACAAACACGCCTTGAAGAAGGGATGGTCATTGCCATGGAACCCAAAATGGTGTTCCCGGGTGAAGGGGTTGTGGGGATTGAAAACACCGTTGTGGTCACCGAAAGGGGTTTGGAAAAGATCACCCGGTTTCCGGATGTCATAAAGGTTTGCTGACACGGCTTTTTACCGGGGATATTTATGACTGCGTATTTTTGTGTTTGATGGCGGTATCTTTGGTGAACAAGTATATAATAGAGACCAGAAAAACCAGAAGAACGCACAAACTAAAGGAAGCGGTAAATGCTTCCGGTCCCCTCGAAACGTGAGGATACAGGGTCTGCATGTAAATGCCAAGGCCCTGAAGAAAGACTGCGGGGCCGATCATGGTGAAAAAATTGATTGCGGTCATGGCGGTTCCGGCCATTTCGAGGGGCATGGTTTCCTTGATGTGAACGTAAAGCAGGGCGCCGCTGGATCTGAAGAATCCAAAGCTGAAAAACAGCATCATCAGGATGACAAAGGTTGTCTTTGAAGAAAGCATGGCCAGCATGAACA
The DNA here is from genome assembly GCA_018644785.1 of Deltaproteobacteria bacterium. Next base: position 12,996 of record JABGPV010000102.1, read on the forward strand.
GGATGAGAATGACTACTGCATTGCCGCCTGAAACGACCCATTTGCGTGTATAAAAAACCCTGTCCGACAGCCATCCCCATACGGGTCCACCCGCAACGCCCCCCACATTCATCAACAGGATCAAGTGCCCGGCATTCATGACGCTGAGACCCATGACCTCTGTAAGATAAGGCCCTGCCCAGAGGGTTTGAAATGCCGCATAGATGCCGTAGCCGGTAAAACTGACGAGGGAAATGATCCAGTAGGCGCGTTCCTTGAAAATCGCGGTGAGCCCTGAGAACGCATTGCTCTGAGGCTTTGCCATCCCAACGTTACTTTCCCCGGGATGATTTGGCGGGTTGTCCCGAACCACCAGGTAGAGTGCCAGCACCAGGGCCAGGTTGACACCGGCAATGGCCATGAAAGTCTGGCGCCAACCCATGATATCCACCAGGAAAGCGAGGGGGACTGTCGCGGCCATATTACCCGCAGTTCCTATGGAAAAAACAATGCCTGTAAGGGTGGCGAAGGTGGCAGGCGGAAACCAGGCTGTCAGTAGTTTCAGGGTTCCCATCAGGTTGCAGGCCATTCCAATGCCCAGCAGAACGCGGCCCAGAAGACCCATTGTAAAAGAATCTGCCCATGCAAAGATAAGGGCCCCTGCAATGCCCAACACGGATAACCCCGTCATCATGAGGCGGGGGCCTACTCGGTCCAGGAATACACTGATGGGGACCTGTGTGACGGCAAAAGCATAAAAAAATGCAGCACTGAGGGTGCCAAGTCCCTTTGTATCCAGGGAGAGATCCAGAAGGAGCTGGTCTGCGATTACGGCATTGGTGGCCCGGTAGAACTGGGAGAGAAAAAAATTGGATGATGTGATCAGGAAAATAGCCCAGCGACGGCTCATGGCGCCTCTTTTTTTTCATTGGATTTCTCGGTTCCAAATTTCTCACAAAGGAATTCTGAAACCAAGCTTTTTTTTGAATTCCCGCGCCAATTTGACGTTTTTAATTCATACGGCACAGGGCTTATTCTAGATGTCATTGGGTTTTAACTTGACTTCTTTCTGACGATATCTTAGAAGATCGATGATTCAGGTGCTCTAAATGAGCTTAACAGGGAACTCCGTTAAAACGGGACGGGCCCGCCGCTGTGATCTCTGCTCTCTTTATGAGGGCAACTCTTTTGGCATTTTTTCGACCACTGTTCGAACCAGTCTTTTATGAATGGGAAGGTTACCAAAAGAGGGAGGGAGTCAGAAGACCTGCCTGAATTGAGGAATTCCGCCAGTTGCGTGGATGCATTGGTTGGGTTGGATCTTGAGGATAAAAAAGGGAAATCCCCAAGTCGGTTTTTTCGGCTCGGGGTTTTTTTTGCCCACAGGCCCCGACAGAAAAATGTTAAGGCATTTTTGAATGCGTAGGCCGGTTAACCGTATGCTGTGGGTCAAAAAAAGGAGGTGTCCCATGTTGGATGATAAATTCCGGTGTTTGAATTTCCCTTTGGGTTTAATGATGATTTTTCTTTTTCCGGTTTTTGCAATGGCCGAAGAGGATGAGATGACGGCGCCCAGGGCCGAAAATATTCTGGATGAGATCGTGGTAACGGCCACCAAGACCGAAGAAAAGCGCAAGGACATCTCCAGTTCCGTTATTATTATCGATGCATTGGATATTGAAGAATCCCCGGCGAAGACCCTTGGCGAGCTTCTGGCCAATGATCCGGGCATTGATTGGAGAACCCGCGGCGACTATGGAGGCGCGGCCCAGGAAATCCACATCCGCGGTATGGGGGGAGACGCCACACAGATTCGTGTCAATGGCGTGGAAATCAACTCCCCATCCCTCGGGGTGGCGGATGTCAATAAGATCCCGCTCAATAATATCGAACGTATCGAAGTGGTTAAAGGATCGGGCTCAGTGCTCTACGGTTCGGGGGCCATGGCCGGCACCATCAACATTATTACGAAGAAGCCCGAGAAAGAAAGAACCGACCTCAAGGCCAGTGCCGGTGTTGGATCACAGGGTACCTATCGGCTTGCCCTGGAACAGGGGATGTTTGCCACCGATGACTTCGGGTACTATCTGACAGCCAACCGTTACAGGACGCTCGGGTTTCGCGCCAACAGCGATCTAAGCCATAATGACGCCAGCCTCAACCTGGTGTTCGACAGAGGGGACCTCCTGAACGTCAGTCTGTATGGCGACTATATTTACAGGGATTATGGGATACCGGGTGTTCAGCCTCCGGATGGGACACAGAGTTACTCCATCAACGGTACGGAGTTTTTTAATACGGAGTCCGCCAGTTTGCTCGACAGGGGGAGGGATAACAATGCCCATGGGGTTCTCAATATCAGAAGTCGGCCGACGGACTGGGTAGATCTCAAGTTTCGCGGGGATTACACCCATATGGAACAATTCAATTACAGTCGTTACAGTTTTTCCGGTGAAGGTGCAAGAACATGGGTAACCAACAAGGTTATGGGTCTTGAGTTGGATGTTGACTTCAAACCGTTTGAAGGTGCAAATTTATTGGTAGGTTCGGAATACAAGCACTATGACTGGGAAAACAAGAACACGGATCTAAATGCTTTCGGGGCGGATGTGGCGGGTTCCACCTCTGAGACTTCCAATACATTACACACCCTGGGAGTTTATGCGGAAGCCCAATACAGGCCCTGTCGTTACGTCAAGGGGATAGCTGGCGTAAGGCATGAGGATAATTCCCAGTTTGGCACTCAAGACCTTCCCCGGTTCGGCCTTATCGTGAACCCTTTAGAAAGCACTGCCGTGAAATTCAATTATGGAAAACACTTCCTCGCACCCACGCCCAACGATCTTTACTGGCCGGCGGGACCCTATACCCAGGGGAATCCAGACCTCAAACCGGAAACGGGATGGCATTTTGACGCGGGAGTTGAGCAGGAATTATTTGAAAACAGATGGTTTATTTCGGCAGCCTATTTTAACTGGAACTTGAAAGACAAGATCCTCTGGGGTCCGGACAGCAATTGGGTATGGACCCCGCAAAATCTGGACAGTTCCAGGGCAGAGGGCGTTGAGGTGGGAACCAGAATTGGACCATTTTATGACATCACCTTTTCCTTTGATTACACTTACACGAATGCAAAAGAGGAGACTCAATACGTTACGCGCCGCGCCACCTATACCCCT
>JABGPV010000103.1 GCA_018644785.1 Deltaproteobacteria bacterium
TCACCAGTTCAACCATGGGCTGACCGCGATCGACAAATTCCCCCTCGTCCACATGGAGATAATTCACCATACCGCTGATGGGAGAGTGGGGAAACCCGCGATCATATTCCACCTTTGCCTTCACCAGATCGCTTTCCGCCAGGGCTTTATCGGTCCGGGCCCGCTCCATTGCTTCTTTGTGCACAATCCCTCGATCAAACAGGGTTTTTCGTCGATCATAGAGGTCCTTGGTCAGTTCAGCCGAGGCCTCGGCCCGAGCGATGATGGCCTTGAGGGCTGATACGTCGATTCGCGCCAAAAGTTGACCTTTCTTAACCTCCTGCCCTTCACGGGGACCGATCCACTCAACGCGGCCGTTCTTGTCCGCTGCCACCAGGACATCCTGCCAGGGTTCCGTTTCCCCCGGCAACACCAGAATGTCTTGAATGGGTGCGGGTCTCACTTCAACCACATCGACTTTAACGGCTTTAACGGAGCCTTCCGCCTTTCCCGGTTCCGCCTGGCTCTCCGAATCGCGACATCCACCCATTAGAACCGGAAGCAGAAGCAAACCCAACGCCAGCCATCGCAACAGGCATTTCATGAATAAACCTCTCTTTCATGTTGACCTTCCCCATTTTGAATTCTCCGAAAGGCCAACCTCAGCAGACGTTCCGAACGGCCGGGTTCAAGGAATTCGGGCCAAATTGATTCTAATGGCCGCCGTAAAATCTGTCAAGAGCTACGCTTAACACAAACCATTTCGCCGAAACCAAAGCTGATGTGAATTTTATCCTTTTCTTTTCAAAAAGGATGGTTTATTTATAGCAAAATAAAATTGCTTTTCTTTGAAAAATTCTTCTGATTTGGCATTACTTCAACAGACAACTATGACATTCGCAAGAATATAGATGGTTGCCGAAATTTTCAAATCCATCCGGAGCCGCTATGCCTGCTCATTCACCTGAAGGGAGTCGTCATTGAAACCCATCGGAATAATTGCCAATCCATCATCCGGAAAAGATATTCGCCGCATGGTGGCCTTTGGCTCCGTGTTTGATAATCACGAAAAAGTCAACATTGTAAGACGGGTCATTCTGGGGTTGGAGGCCATGGGTGTGGAAGAGGTTCTCTTCATGCCCGACCATTTCCGAATCGGTCCCCGGGCCATGGAAGATTTGGATGTCTCTTTAAAGACCGGCTTTCTGGACGTGCCCCTGGAGGGAACCCAGGATGACAGCACAAGGGCGGCAAAAGCCCTCCGGGATCTGGACGTCGCCTGCATCATCACCCTCGGCGGTGACGGCACCAACCGGGCCGTGGCCAAAACTTGCGGCGACATCCCCCTTCTGCCCATTTCAACGGGCACCAACAATGTATTCCCTTTTATGGTTGAAAGCACCATGGCGGGAATGGCCGCAGGCGTCATTGCGTCAAACGAAACACCTCTGGACCAATGCACCCGAAAGACGCCCCGTCTCGTTATCTCGGATCATTCAGGCCCCAGGGACATTGCCTTGGTGGACGCCGTGGTTTCAAGTCACGGGTTTATCGGGTCCCGGGCCGTCTGGGATGTTTCTCTTCTGGATGAGATTTTCCTGACCCGGGCCGAACCCGGCAATATCGGTTTTTCATCCATCGGCGGCCATCTTTGCCCACTGGCACCGGACAGCATGAAAGGCGTTCACATCAGAATCGGACCCGGCGGAGAAACGGTGAAGGCCCCCATCGCACCGGGACTTGTAAGAGACGTGCCCGTTAAATCGCACCGGATCATTGAGCCCGGCCGGGAAATCGCTATCTCCCATACGCCCGCCGTGCTGGCGCTGGATGGGGAAAGGGAACACATCATCGCCAAAGGGAGTCAGTGGACCGTGAGCCTGCAGCTGGATGGCCCGCTGGTGGTTGACATCCCCCAAACGCTCAAAACGGCTGCCATGAAGTCCCTCTTTATGGCGACCTAGTGACTTTGAGGATCAAAGGGAGAAGGTGCCGGGACCGATTTTGATCGCGAAACCTAGGGTCCTTCTCCCATGACTGTTGGGAAATTCGTACCATTCTACAATGTTTAACCTTAAACGAAAGGAGTATGGCCAATGGAATTACCCAAGGAAAAACTGCTGGAAATGTATGAAAAGATGTTGAAAATCAGGATCTTTGAGGAATCCCTCTCCGACGCGGTAACCGGGGGGACCCTTCCCGGGTTCGTTCACCTGGGGGTTGGGCAGGAAGCGCCCATGGTGGGTCTCGTCTCGGCCTTGCGGCCGTCGGACTGGATTTCCGGCACCCACCGTGAGCACGGTCTGATGATCGCCCGGGACGCAGACATGCGCCGCATGCGGGCGGAGATCTTCGGAAAGGTCACCGGATATTGCAAAGGCAAGGGAGGATCCATGCACCTGGCGGTTTTTGATAAAAACGCCCCCGGCTGCAACGGTATTCTCGGGCCCAACCAGACCATCAATAACGGGATCGCCCTGGCGCTCCAAAAAAAAGGCGAGGGAGATATTGCAGTGGTTCTTTTTGGAGACGGTGCGTCCCACCGGGGTGAGTTCCATGAAGCGTTGAACCTGGCATCCTGCTGGAAACTTCCTTCTCTTGCCATATGCGTCAACAACGAATACGGCATCAGCGGATGTGTGGACGATGTCTGCTCGGTGGAAGATATCTCCGCCAGGGCCGCCGGCTACGGCATTCCGGGGCTCACCGTTGACGGAAACGACGTGATGGCCGTCTATGAAGCGGTGACGGAAACGGCAAAACACATCCGCGCCGGAAAGGGACCGGCCCTCATCGAAATCAAGGCCACCCGGTGGAAAGGACATTTTGAGGGCGACCCTCAGAATTACCGGACCCCCGAAGAGATGGCGGCAATGAAAAAGAAGGACGGCATTCCCCGTTTTGAAAAAGAGTTGCTGGAACAGGATATCGCCACCGAAGCGGATTTGGAAGACGCTCGAAATCGGGCGCAGAGCGCCTTGCAGGAGGCCATCGAGTTCGAAGAAAAAAGCGACTATCCGCCATTGGAAGAGATTTACACTGACTTGTACTATGAAGAAGGGAGGGCCGTCTAATGCGGGAAATCACTTATCTTGAAGCCATTCGTGAAGCACTGAGGCAGGAGATGACGCTGGATGACAAGGTATTCATCCTGGGAGAAGATGTGGGCGCTTTCGGCGGCTGTTTTGGCGTGACCGCAGGTCTCATGGAAGAATTCGGAGAAGAACGGGTTCGGGACACCCCCATTTCCGAATCGGCCATTATGGGCGCGGCCCTGGGCGCGGCCCTCATGGGATTGCGGCCCGTTCCCGAACTCATGTTCATCGATTTCACCCCGGTTTGCATGGATTATCTGACCAACCAGGCGCCCAAGGTCCGTTACATGTGCGGCGGGCAGGTTAAAAAACTCCCCCTGGTGGTGCGCACCACGTCGGGAGGATGGATTCGCGCGGCAGGTCAGCACTCCCAATCCCTGGAAGGCTGGTTTACCCAGGTGCCGGGACTTAAAGTAGTGATGCCGGGGACCCCCTATGATGCCAAGGGCCTTCTGACGGCGGCCTTGCGGGACAACAACCCGATTTTGTTCATTGAACATAAGGTGCTTTACGGCGCGGAAGGGGCTGTTCCCGAAGAGGAGTATGTGATCCCCTTAGGAAAAGCGAATATTAAAAAAGAAGGGTCGGACATCACCCTCATCAGTTATTCCTTCATGCTCCAAAAAACCCTCGCAGCGGCTGAAGAGTTGGCCACCGCCGGCATTAATGCCGAGGTCGTGGATCTCAGGACCATCTCTCCCTTGGATCACGAGACCCTGGCCCAGTCGGTTAAAAAAACCCACAAGGCCGTGGTGGTTCAGGAAGCCTATGAATCGGCGGGTGTTGCCTCCCTGGTCATTAAGAGCCTGATGGAAAGTTCATTTGACTATCTGGACGCCCCCATTAAGACCGTTGCCGCGCCCGATACGGTGATCCCTTTCAGCCCGCCTCTGGAAGATGCAATGCTTCCTGATGAAGCCAAAATCGTTCAGGCGGCCAAGGAAGTTGCCCAATAACTCTGGCATCAGAGCATAGACAATCACTTTTAGGTGCGGCGTGAACCCTTTTTGCCGGTTTTGCGCCGCGCCTTATATCAATAAACCAAATAAACAATCAGGAGGATCAGTAACGTGTCAGTCCATGTCGCCATGCCCAAATGGGGGCTCACAATGAAAGAGGGGAAAATCGTCAACTGGCTCATCAAAGAAGGTGATCCGGTTAAAAAGGGGCAGGATCTCTTTGAGGTGGAAACGGAAAAAATCACCAACATCGTGGAGGCCCTGGCGGACGGTATCCTCTTTCAGATTGTCGTCCCCGTGGGAACCGTGGTCAAAACCGGAACCATTGTGGCCGTCATTGCCGAAGAAGGAGAAACCGCAGAACGGATTGAAGGGATTCAGATGGGGGAAGCCCCCGAAGGAGAACCATCGTCTTCAAAAACGCCCGCCGGTGAAAAACCTGTAAAACCCGAAGGAAAAAAGGCCTTTGTCCCGGCAACGCCCGCGGCCAGGCGCGTTGCAAAGGAATTTGAAATCGATCTGACCCGGGTGACCGGGTCCGGCCCCGGTGGGCGCGTTACGGAAAAGGATGTGATAAAGTACCACGAGGAAGGTCCGCCCCCGCCCAAGATTACGCCCCTGGCCCTTGAGATGGCCAACCAGGCGGGCCTGGATATCGCAACCGTTACGGGGACCGGCGAAGGGGGAAAGATCACCCAGGCAGACGTTGAAAAAGCCCTTAGTCAAGAAACTTTGGAAGAAGCCGCGCCGCCTACGAGCATCCCTTTTACGGGCATGCGAAAGGCCGTGGCCGACAATATGTATGCCAGCTTGCAGCAGACGGCCCAACTGACCACCTTCACCGAGGTGGATGTGACCGAGATGGTGGGGTTCAGGGATATTATCAGGGAAGAATACAAGAAAGACGACATCAGGATTTCCTACAACGACATCATCATCCTGGCCGTATCCCGGGCACTCAAACGCTATCCCATCATGAATTCCACCCTGGTGGAAGATGAGATCCTCCTCCACGACTCCGTCAACATGGGCATTGCCGTGGCCCTGGACGATGGTTTGATCGTACCGGTGCTTCGGGATGCCGACAAAAAAGGGCTGCTTCAGATTGCAAAGGAGACCCGAATCCTGGCGGGGAACGCCCGCAAAGGAAATCTTTCCATGGATGAAGTGACCGGCGGCACCTTCACCATCAGCAACGTGAGTATGTTTCAGGTGGACGGGCTGACGCCTATTCTAAAACCGCCCGAGACCGGGATCCTGGGAATCGGCAGGGTCAAGGAAAAACCGGCCGTTTACAAGGGAGAGATCGCCATCCGTTCCATGATGTTTTTGAGTTTGACCTTTGACCACCGGGTGGTGGACGGCGCTCCCGCCAACGCTTTTCTGGAAACCGCGGCCCGATATCTGGAACATCCGAATCTGATCATGAGCTAAAAAGAGGTAATTTAATAATGTACGACGTTATCGTAATCGGCGGCGGCCCCGGTGGCTACGCCGCATCCATTCGCGCTTCTCAACTGGGAGGCAAAGTTGCGTTGATTGAGGCAGCCGAAATCGGGGGAACCTGCGTCAACCGGGGCTGCATTCCCAGCAAAGTTTGGCTTGGCGCGGCCGATCTGCTGAAAAAAATAAAAACCGCCCATGAATTCGGCATCAAGGCCTCGGTGGAGGGTCTGGATCTGGGGGCCATTGTCTCCCGAAAATCGGGGGTGGCCAACGACATCCGCATGGGTATGGGGGGGCTCCTGGGAAACAACGGAGTGGAGGTGATCACGGGTCGTGCCGTTTTGACGGGACCCGGAGAGGTTTTGGTGGACAAGCAAACCCTGGAAGCCAAAGCGATCATCCTGGCCACGGGAAGCGTCCTCGACATCCCCGCCATCCCCGGCATCGAAGATGCGGCCATGACCACCGACCAGGTCTTTGACATGACCGAACCGCCCGCTTCCGTGCTGGTGTGGGGGTCGGCAGGTCCCATCGAGGTGGAGATGGCATCCCTTTTGAACGACTTTGGATGCAAGGTCTATCTCATAGCGGAATCCCGTCGGATTTTACCCATGGAGGACGGGGACACGAGCCAGCGGATCGCCCAATCCCTGAGGGAACAGGGTGTGGAAATCCTCCCGCGCTATTCGCTTAAAAGCGTTCAAAAATCGGACGAAGGGTACGATTGCTCCCTGGATGGTTCGGACGAAAAAACCGTGTCCGTCAAAAAGGTGCTGGTATCGGCCCGCAAACCCAATACGGCCCGCCTGGGACTGGAAGAGGCCGGTGTTTCCCTGAAGGACGACGGCGGCATTGACATTAACGACCAACTGGAGACCACCGTCAAAGGGATCTACGCCATCGGAGATGCCACGGGCGGTTGGATGCTGAGCCATGCGGCCAGTTCCATGGCGGTGGTGGCCGCTGAAAACGCCATGGGCGGCGCAAAAGTCTATCCCCATCACCTGATCCCCCGCGGAATTTGGACCAGCCCTCAAGTGGGATCGGTGGGCCTTTCGGAAGAAGCGGCCGAGGACCAGGGCATGGACGTCGAGGTGGGGGATTTCCCCTATTCCATCAACGGATTGGCCATGGTCCGGGGCGAAATGGCAGGCGCCGTGAAGGTGGTGACAGATGCCAGATTCGGTGCGATCCTGGGCGTTCATATTGTGGGGAACAACGCCACGGAACTGGTGGGCGAAGCGGTCATGGCCATGCAATTGGAAGCGACGGTCAATGAACTGGCCAACAGCATCCGGGTCCATCCCACCTTTTCGGAAAGCGTTGTGGATGCGGCCCGGGATGCGAAAAACTGGGCGCTCTATCTGCCGAAACGGTAACAATGCCGGATGTAAGACGTCCCGGGTGCGTGTTAAAAAGAAGTCCAAGGGAGGGTACACATGGCCTTGAAACGGTTTATTGTGGAACTGGGGTCGGGAGCCGACCTTCACGGGGAAAACGTCACCGAAGCGGCCTGCCGGGCCGTGAAAGACGCCATCGGCAGGAGTTGCCTCTGCGGCCTTGTGGAGATCCTCGGGATGGAACACCTGGACGCGGTTCACGTGGACATCCTCGTGGCAACGCCCCGTCCTTCGGAAGTGGACCTGGAGCAGGTAAAGAAAATGGCGCCCATCGGGCAGGTGACCGCCAGGGCCGTTGAAGGGGGCATGACGGCCCAAGGGCTCTGCGTGGACCGATTCGGACCGTCATGTGACCGGATCCTTATGGCCAACGCGGCTGTTACGGTTTCAGTGGATCAGTAATTCGTAACCCTTTCTCCCCTTATTTTATTCGCCGCCTCGCTATAGCCGGGACTTGAATTTTTCCCAGAATTCTTCGTCATCGCTTTGCCAGTCCGGCCCGAACTTCTTTTCATAAAAAGGTCCCATCCGTTCGAGCCATCGATTCCGCAGATTCTTCCCTTTTTCGCGGGCAACCAGCACATCTTTCAAAAAGCGCTCGATATGGATTATCTCTTCTTTTGGGACGTAAAAGACCGCACCCCCCTTGAAAGACCTCACCGTATGGCTTACGCTCAACGCATTGGCGGTCAACATGACGGCTGGAACATTTTTGTCTTTGGCAATTTCCAGGAGTTTATATCCGTCCACGCCCATGATATCCAAAATCGCCATATCGAAGGATTGCCGATCAAGAAGGTCTCGAGCATCCTCAAAGGTATATGTTTCCACAAGGCTGCACATGTTCAACAAATCTTTGAGGGTTTCAATCACGTCCGGCTCGTCATCGACGATGAGAATTCTTTTTCCTTTTAATAAATCTTTTGTCACAGCAACAGTTCTCTCAGGAATTGATCCGAATACCCTTCAGAATCTTGAAACAATAATCGTATTAGAGTAACGCTTTCTTTGCCCCTTTCAGGGCGCAAGCCCCACAAAATCGTTTTCTCTGAAACGATAATACCCTTTTTCGGTCAACCGAATGAAAGGGATGGCAGGTGTGGTCAGAACAATCACCCTCCCCTTTGAAATCCCACCTCCGGCTTCATATTTCCCGGCACCCCAAGCAGCAGGAGGTCCCCGTGACGACCCGGAGCAATGCCACCGATCAGGGTGTCCAACCCCAGATGTTCGGCCGGGTTGAGTGTCACCATACGGACCGCATCCATTGCGTCGATACCCAGATCCACTGCCTTTTGAACCACATCATGCAAATACCCCGTCCTCAGCAGAAGGCTGGGATTGGTACCGTCGGTTACCGGTATCATTCGACGAAAATCAACTTTGTCTTTCAGCGGCAGGATGATCTCCAGGTCGCGGCGAATGTCCCCCTCCCGGATCATGGCATAAAGCCCCATCACAAGACGGTTGAGCACGTCATCCGTTGAAATGGACTCATGGCACGACTCAACACCGGTCGCCACATAGGCCGCCAGTGTTCTGTCAAAAGCGCCGGCAGCGTGGCCTTGAACGGATTTACCGATTTTCCGGGTCTCAGCGATAAGATCCAGAACCCGGTTGTCCCGGGTCAGGATGGCACCCTGCCAGAAAGGTTCCCCCAGTCCGATACCGCGGGGTCCTCAAAAAGCCCGGGGCAGATGATGCCTCCCCGCATCGATAACTTCGGTCTCTCCACCAATGGCATATTCAGCATCAGGACCCACATAGGCGATCCATTCACCCCGCATAGCCACAGAACGGTCCGGCAGCATGCGCCCCGTGTACACATCCATCAACACGCCATTTTTTACCACCAGATCCGCGGGATGCTTTCCCAGGGCGGTATCCGCCAGTTTGCGCGAATCTCGTCTGTTTTCCATTGTATTAGGGTTCACTCAAATGATGAATAGTTAATATTTAAGACCTGACCCCACTGGCATGACCCCGCTGGCAAAAAAAGCACAACCCAAGATCATTCATTAGCAACGCTTATAAATGATGTTAATTCATTTACAACATGTTGTAAGTTACGAACCCCTAAGGGCCTAATTTAAACAACATTTCAACTTTTTTTAACTCCTCTGGAATTTCAGTCATTACTTGATCTATATCCTCTTTTTTTAATTTAAATTGAAAGAGAATGGACTGCCTAATATTAGAAATGATTTCTTGATGATGTGAATAAACTGAATTTGCAAGATATAAATGATAAACAAGGTTGCTTAGGCGAACCCATGCCACAATGTTTGGAATGAATTTTCCAGGAGATTTGTGATGATTTTTAATAGAGTTAGATAGCATAGAGGGGAATTGCCAATTTTCAGCAACAATACCACCAAGCTCAGCATGATCAATACCGAAAACCGCTCTTTCAACTTCAACCAGCGATAATTTCTCCTTTATGGCCAATTCCATCATATTGACCATCTCTTTACTAACAAAATTATTAAGGACTATTTTTCCGATATCGTGAAGAAGGGCGGACGTAAATAAAATAGGATCCTCTTTAACGTTGATTCTCTTAACCAGAAGTCTTGAAATAATAGCCGTAGCAACACTGTGTCGCCATAATTCACCCGCACCATAGCCATAACCTTCTTGCGCATTAGAATAATCAGGCAGCTCATTGGCGCTCGCAAGCGCTATCATTTGGATGTTTTTAAGACCCAGCTTAACGACGGCCTGATCAATGGTAAAAGTTTTTACACTCAAGCCATAATAACTGGAGTTGCAAAGCTTCAAACAATTGAAAGTGATCGCTTCATCGTATTTTATTACATCAATAATTTCTTTAAAGTTTACGTCATCATCCCTTGAAAGCTCCAGGATTTTCCTCGCAATCTCCGGGAAGGGAGGCAGCTTATCAATGGCTTCCAAAATTGGTTTTAAAAAGTCAGGTTCGGACATTCAGTTTTTCACCCCCGATTATAATTCTTGAAACGCATTTCTCCTTTTAAACGAGGCTTCATTCCAGTTTATATTAATGTTCGGTGATTTCACAACAATCTTTAATGCAAACCTCATAAATTTATGGCAAAGGGGCCACTCAAAAACAGATTCACGTGATTCAATCGACTGCCCGGCTCCCCTTTGTTGGCTCAATTGAAAAATCCGCAAATCTTGAACATATTTCCACACCCAGAGCGAAAATGATATCAAGGGCCAGATGTTCACCAATGCTTCTGTCGAAGAGCAGCTTTGATTCAGCCGGAAATTCATCGTCCCCCTTCCACAATAGAACCGCAACCGGTATGCGAGGGGCTATTTTGAAGGAATATGCCGCATCCGCCATATCAAGTGCCATGCCGCCCAGTTGAGTGCAAGCATCACGGAATCCGCGAAGATTGTCTCCGAAGCGTTTTTCAATCAAACCGGTGGGTATTTTGTGGGGCCCCCGGAAAAAAGTAACGCCGCCGGGGATGTCTTTTACCGATATCCATTCTTTGCTGATAGGTATCTCCCTGGATGTTAAGAGATAGTGAACCATAAAAAGACCAAGAGAAATCGTAGCATCCCATGTGGGGTCACAAAGGCGCGTTATTCTGGACTCGTCCGGAAATATGCCATGGTCTTCTCCCCATACGGATAGCGTAAAACAGCCTTCATTGACGTCATAACCGCACAAGGCACGCCTGCAAACGTCTGCCGGATCCATTTTCGCCAGATCCTGAAAATGACAGGGATCAACTTCGCTGCTCATTTCACTCCCCCTTCAACCTTTATCCTATGCCACCTTAAACCTGGACACCCCGTCCTGGAGTCCCTTTGCCGCATCGATCAACTGCTGGATGGCATCATAGGTTTCGCGAAAAGATTCCAGGGTCTCCTCCAACTCCTCTTTGAGGTTTGTCATGGAACCACTGATGTTCCGGGCATCATCGGACTGGCTGCCCACGGCCACGTTGATCTCCTCAAACCGGGGCGAAATGGTCTGGACCCGATCAATGATCAGGGCCAGTTGCCCGCTGATCTTCCCCACATCCTCAGCGCTGCCCTTCACTTCTGTAACGAACTTATCCATTTCCATAACACCTGCCGACACGGCGGATTGCATTCCCTTTACCATCTGCTCAATATCCAGCGTGGCGACAGATGTCTGATCCGCCAGCCTGCGGATTTCCCTCGCCACCACATTGAATCCCCTTCCATATTCCCCGGCCTTTTCCGCTTCAATAGCGGCATTCAGAGAGAGGAGATTCGTCTGATCCGCCACTTTGGTGATCGTATCCACCACATGGGTAACATTCTCCGCCTTTTCGTTGATGGACTCAAGATGGCTGGATATGGACCTGGACGCCCCCTCCATGCGCCTCATGGCCTCTTCCATGCCGGCCAAGTCCTTCTGGCTCCGGCTGGCAAATCCGGTGGTCTCATCGGATGCAGCGACCACCTTTTCCACGGTATCGACAAGTTGAGCAGCCACCTGGCTTATTCCCGCGACCGAATTGACCACCTTGTCAGTGGAGAGGATCTGGTGGCTCATGGTGGCTTCCTGCTCCTTGGCCGCGGCGGCCAGTTCGTTGGAAGAAGACGTCACTTGAACACCCGAACGCTGAACCTGACCGATGAGGGCGTTGAGATTCCGTATCATGGAACCCAGGGCAGAATGCAGGCGACCTGTCTCATCATCGGTTCCCACCGGCACCTGAACCGTAAAATCCCCCTTGGAAACCTTGTGCGCTATGGTCACAGCCTCCGTGATAGGGCTGCTGATCTTCTTCGCCAGCCATATCACCACAAAGAATGTTGCCAGCAGGCCGGCACAGGAAATGAGAAGGATGTGAAGCAGGGTGTCCCTGATGGGGCTGATGATCTCATCTTCCGAAACACGCATGACAATGGTCCAATCCCCTGTATCGATCCTGGCCCCTGAAAAAATATCCGTGTGATCGTGCAGCGGATCTATGGCGCGAATGAGGAGGGGCGGACCGGTATGGGTGTAGAAACGCTCCAGTATCCCGGCATAGTCCGTCTCATTGATATTTCGGGTCATCATCCGTTTAAGGGTTTCCGATGCCATTCCCCCGGCACCTCCTTCCCCCTCGGAGCGGAGCCGGGCAAGGGTTTCCCGAGACACCAGCGGCATGGTGGAAGAAATGATTTTACCCTTTCGGCTGAGCAGGACAAATGCCGCCGATTTGTAAGGCTTGAACCCTTCCAGATATGCGTGAATGTTGGTCAAGGCCCGATCGACGCCGGCAATACCCACAAACTTGCCGTTGATCTCAATGGGAAAGGTCTGCTCCACAATCATCTTACCTTCGTAAAGATAGGGTTCTGTGATGATATATTTTTCAGGGTCTGCGGAAAGAAATTTATCCTTACTTCCCTGATAATAAAGGCTGCTCTCCATATCGATGAGGGGATTCAATTTGATCTCCCCTTCCCCCCCCTCTTCCACAAACCAGTAGGGCAGAAACCGTCCTGCATCGTTCAAGCCTTTCTTCGTCTCCCCTGCCCTCTCCAGAAAGGCCCTGTCGTTCTGGTCTGCATTGGGCTCATAGCCGAAATAGGCCCCGGTAAACCTCGGGAAGTTAGAGAGGATGTTTCGGGCGTACCGGGTGGAAGCCTCTCGATTTCCGAACAGACCGCTCATCTGGGCCAGCGCCATGGCCTTGGCAACGGATACAGCCTCCAGATTCTGTTCCTCGATCCTGTTGGCGATTTCCCGGGTATGGGCTTTAATCAGCTGATCATTTTCAGTGATCAGGGTGCGGTACATACCTCGAGAAAAGGCCGCAACAATGAGGAGAACCACCAGGGTGACGGTAATGCCGAAATAGAAAATCAGTCTTCCCTTGATGCTGGAGGGCAAGACGCTTTTCTTCTTCATAGTAAGCCTCCTGAAACAGTTGAACTTATACGGTTTCTAAAAGCATGGGATGCACAAGACGGGATATCTTTCTACAATCACTTTTTAACAGCCTACATTCGTATTAAATAAATTACAATGCACATCTTTTGAATACACACTTTTTATTGAGGCTCACGACCAAATTTTGCTATGATGCCGGAATTCAAGTCACATTCATTAAAGGAGGGGAATCAATGAGGGGAAAGGGTTTAATCTCCAATAAGGTGGGCGTTCTTGCTGCGACAATATTGTTTTTTGGCCTTTCTCTTTTGGCGCACACCCCTCTTCTCGCCGCAACGTACTTCGTTTCACCATCGGGAAGTGATGCAGGCCTCGGCTCTTCGGTCGATCCCTGGTTTACGCTCCAGCACGCGGCGGACAGCGTCACCGCTGGGGATAGTGTGCAAATCAGGAGCGGAACCTATACGGGATTCAGGGCCTCCTCCGGTGGCACAGGCGGGCAACCGATCACATTTATGCCTGAGGAAGGCGCCGCTGTCCTGGTCAATGCTGTCAGTGTGAATGGAAAAAAGGGCAGCATCATTGAAATTGAGGGATATGACTGGTGGGTTCTGGTGGGTCTGGAAGTTACCGGCGCGCCCGACAATGCGGGAATTGATATCCGGGTAGCAGATCACGTTACAGTCCGGAGTTGTCATTGCCATCACAATCAGAAGTGGGGTATTTTTACCGCATTTGCAGAATATTTCACGGCCGAACATAATGAATGCAGCTATTCCACCGAAGAACATGGCATCTATCACAGCAACAGCGGGGACAATGCTCTCGTTCAACACAACACCTGCCATCACAACGCTGGATGCGGTATACAACTCAATGCAGACCCTTCCATGGGAGGTGATGGTATCAGCAGCAATTGTACCGTTACCCACAACATTCTGTATGAAAACGGTGCCATCGGCGGGGCAGCCATTAACCTGGCTTCTGTTCGCGATAGTCTGATTTCCAACAACCTGATGTACGGAAACCATGCCGGAGGCATTGCCGCATGGGACGATGGCCAAGGCAATCAGTGGGGCAGCAAGAACAACCAGTATTACAACAATACGGTTCACATGCCCACGGACGGCCGGTGGGCCATCAATCTGAAAAACGGCAGCAGCAACTCTAAAGTATATAACAACATCCTGATCCATGAAAATCCGGCAAGGGGTGGGCTCGAAATAGACACATCCAGCCTTTCGGGGTTTGCCAGCGACCATAATATCCTGGCACGAATCAGTGTGGATGAAACCATCATCAGCCTGTCAACGTGGCAGTCCACCTATTCCCGGGACGGCCGGTCATATGCTGAAACAGCAGATGAAACATTTGTGTCACCCGCCAGTGATTATCATCTTCTGAGTTCAGCAAGGGCGAAAGACGGGGGGACAACCCTTCCGGAGGTTATCACAGACCTTGACGGCACCAGCCGGCCCCAGGGTGTAGCCTATGACATGGGCGCCTATGAGTATATTTCCACTGCTGCGTGTTCCGAATGTTCCGGCGATGCGGTTGTCCTGACCGGCGGAACCTTCCCTTCGGATACCATCTGTGCATGTGTTGGCACCACCTCTATCACCATTGCCGGGAGCGTCACGGTTCAGGCAGGCGCAACAGTCACCTTCAAAGCGCCCATGGTAATCATCCAAAACGGTTTTCATGTGGAGGATGGCGCATCGGTAACCATCAAAAAACAGTAACTCAACTGAATCTGAACAGGACGGAAAAAATGGAATACAAAGTGCTTTTAACCGTATTTGCGGCAGTTTTCGTTGCCGAACTGGGTGACAAGACCCAATTGGCCACGATGCTTTTTGCATCAGACAAAGACGTCAGCAAACTCACCGTGTTTGTCGGTGCATCTTTAGCTTTAATTGTTGCATCGGGCGTTGGCGTACTCGCCGGCAGTTTTATCTCCCAGTATATCAGTGAAAAACATTTGCAGTATATTGCGGGGGCTGGATTTATCGCCATAGGCATATGGACGTTTTTTAAAGCATGAGTCACCTTGACACCCAGGCGTCTCCTCAGTATAGTTCTTTTCCAAAATAACAAGTTCCTATCCCCATTTATCACCTGTTCAATGGTGCACGGACTAGAAAAAGAGCCATGTTTCGATTCATTCATGCGGCGGATATCCATCTGGACAGCCCGTTAAGGGGTCTGGAGAGCTATGAAGACGCCCCCGTGGATGAAATCCGAAACGCCACCCGCCGGGCCTTTGACAACCTGGTAACCCTCGCCATTGAAGAGGAGGTCCGTTTTGTGCTTCTGGCCGGGGACCTCTACGACGGAGACTGGAAGGATTATAACACGGGGCTCTTTTTCACCGAGCGGATGGGACGTCTGAAACGGCAGAACATTTCTGTGTTCGTGGTATCGGGCAACCACGACGCCGCCAGCCGCATTTCCCCACATCTTCACCCTCCGGATAACGTAACGATCCTTTCCACCCGAAAGCCGGAGACCATCCTGCTGGAAGACATCGGCGCCGCCATTCATGGGCAGGGATATTCTTCCAGGGCAGTCACCCGAAACCTGGCACAACATTATCCCCAATACCACCCCGGCTACTTCAACATCGGACTGCTTCACACGGCCTTGAATGGCAGAGAAGGGCATGAACCCTACGCGCCCTGCTCCCTGGACGACCTTAAAGCCAAAGGATATGACTACTGGGCCCTGGGGCATGTTCACCAGCGGGAGGTGGTTTCTAAAAATCCCTGGATCCTTTTTCCCGGCAACCTTCAGGGACGGCACATTCGGGAAACCGGGTCTAAAGGGGCATCGCTCATCACGGTGGAAAATGGCCAGGTCGCTGACGTGGCACACCATGACCTGGATGTTCTCAGGTTTTGCATGACCCGCGTGGACCTGTCCCACGTGAACACCATTGATGCGATTCACGATCCGGTCCGTCAGGCGCTGGAGGCCCTACAGGCACAATCAGATGAGCGCATCCTGGCCGTTCGGCTGGAACTCACAGGCAAAAGCCCGCTTCATGCCCATCTTCTTTCCGATGCCGCCCGCCTTACGGAATCCTTTCGCAGCGTTACGGCAGGACTGGGAGATATGTGGCTGGAAAAGGTCCTTTTCAAAACCATGGCAAAGGATACTCTTCAGCCGACACCCGGTGTAGAAACACCGCTTCACGAACTGATGGCGGCGGTGGATCAACTGAAATGGGACCCGGAGCACACCCGAGATCCCCTTTCCCTGCAAATCGCCGACATCGCAGCGCTCAGAAACAAACTGCCCCCTGACCTTCTGG
>JABGPV010000104.1 GCA_018644785.1 Deltaproteobacteria bacterium
GATTATCAATTCACTCCTTCACGCATATTCGGAAGGGGAAGAGGGAAACATCCGGATTCATGTATCCATAGAAGGAACGGACGTTATCCTGGAATATGGGGACGACGGAAAAGGGATATCGCCCGAGAATATTGACAAGATCTTTGATCCTTTTTTTACCACCAAGCGCGGAAAAGGGGGAACGGGATTGGGGCTCCATATTATTTACAACACGGTTACGGAAATCCTTAAGGGCAGTATCTCCTGTGAAAGTACGCTGGGGCAGGGAACACGCTTCAGCATAAAATTACCCATTTCAATTGCAGGTTAGAAAAACATTTCGGTATTGCGGGGCTGTTTTGTGCCCGCCGGGTAAAGATTATGTCTTCCGATACAAAAAAAATACAAATTTTTAGAAAAAACATTGCATCGCAATTGTCGGCTCTCAGGAGACTGAACATTGAACAGTTCAGCAATAGAGCCGGCAGCTTGGAAAAGAACTTGAAACGGTTCGGCAAGCAGAATATCCGCGGTGGCCTGGTAGGGATTACCAGTTCGGGGAAATCCGCTCTGCTGAACACCTTGCTCGGAAGCGGAACCCAAGTATTGAAAGAACAGAGCAAGGCCACTACCAACATGATTGTCTTTTGCTCGAAATCAAAGAATCCGAGGCTTGAAATATATTTTGAGGATGGCAAGTCGCATAAAAAATCTGGGAATGAAGTTCTCTCCGAGTCAATTTGGAAATACACCTCTGAAGACGAAAATCCCCATAACCAATCCAACGTCAAGTTCATCAAGTTGTCGCTGCCCACCTTCATGCTTGAAGAAAGACTTGAAATAGCGGATACCCCCGGTCTCGATGCCTTCGGGCACAAGGCCCATGAGGACCTTACCCTGAGAGAATTTCTACCGCAGGCCGATCTGGTCCTCTACTTATCTTCAATCAGAAGCCCCATGAAGGACGCGGACAGGAATATCATCAATAAGATTCTGGATGCCGACCAGCGGATCATTTTTGTGCAAACCTGTAAAGGGGCTGTTGTTGAACAGCGGTTCGACGGAGGGGTTGCAACGTCCGTGGAAGAACAGCTTGTTGGGTACCGGGAGAAATTCGAAAAAGCAATCAGCCGATACCCAAACCTGAAGGATGCACCCATCGTTCAGATAGAAACAACCCGGGCCATGGCGTACTTCAAGACGAAAGATAAAGACGCCTGGCGGCAGTCCGGTCTCGATGAATTAATTTACATTGTTTCCGAAACCACCGGTCAGATCAGAGAGGAATTTGAACTTATTGAACTGCGCAGGCTCGTTGATGAATCACTCGGTATTAATCAACTGATACAAAACATGCTGAAAGAAGAAGACGATAACAGGTCTGCTGCTTCAGAGAGTCAAAAAGCTTTTTCAAATGAAATTGAGGACTGCGGGACGGAAATCATAGAGGACATGGCCGAGCTGCTGTCGGGGTTGAACGAAAAGCTTGATGTTAAGGCGAGGTACGGCAAGTATAAAGGAGAGTTGTCCGCGCTTTACACCGAGCGTTATAACTTCAACACCATGAATGACGATAAATTCATGGCCATGACAAAATGGATAGATGATGATATCAAACAGTTAAAAAGTGAATTTCTTGATGCCATTGACACCGCTAAAAAAAGATATACTCAAATGCTTAAGGAACTGGGCATGGATGTCAGGCGGATTGACTACCAGAACGTCGGAAAACACGCTTTTTATCTGCCCAATGTTCAGAAAAAAGGGCTTGCTGACGCTTTGGGCTTGAAAGGGCATGAACAAGCGGATATTACGGAGAAATTCATTGACAAAAACAAGTTTGTCAAGGATCTTGAGGGGTCGTTGCGGTTATTTATTGATCCGCTGACCAAACACCTTGATTGGTGGCGTAACAGCATGAACCTTTCCATTGTGACGCCCCTTAAGAAAAAAATTGCAGCAATCACCGATGATATTACCAATATTGAGAAAGGAACCATCTACGACGATGCTCAAAAGGATGCTCTGACTGCTGTCAGTTCCGGTATTGAAGGAGCCGTGCGTGATATGATCCCGATTTTTGAGAGGGGGGCGGCCGGCCGGAAGATCAAGGCATACAGCAGATATATCGGGGGGTTTGAACCGGTAAAAATCGATGACAAAAATATTTTTTTGCAATTATCCCACCGGCTGTTTGAAAATCTATTTCACTCCTATTACCTGACGCTTATCAATGAAATCAGTTCCAAAGATAAAAAACGCATTGTTCTGGTATCGCCTCATCTGGAATCCGGGGTCCATTTTCTGCGCCGTCTGATGCGGCTGGATCAGAGTTCGGCAGCGCTTTTGCTCGAAACCGAGCCGCCCTATTCGGTTAATGCTGCAAGGAAACTATCCAAAATGAAAAACCTCAGGATGAAGGGTGAGTTATATGGCAATGTCTCCTTCTTCGTACTTGCGAATGACCATGCGTCTTTCAAGATTGCACAAGAGATGAAACTTTTTGAAAAGGCGGATGTGGTGCAGGTTATGGTTGATGATTTGCACAGGGTTGGTTCCGCTATCCGAGACATGGTCGAGCGATTTTACTTTTTTCGACTGATTTACACGCACAGAAAGAAACTCCTGCTTACCTATCCTGCTGCGGCGCATTTCCGGCAAAGGAAACTCCACATGCTGGTGTGTGAAGTGATGGCCGGGGTTCACGAGGTTTTCCGGACGGAAGGGATGCACTGGTTTATTTACGAAAACTTCGAAGTACGGTACGGCTATTTCAGCCGGTTGGCTGGAGAGATGCATCAGAAAAAGCGCAAAGTCGATGACATGCTAAACGAGTGGAAGCGCATGGGTCTTCCCCTTGATGATCCTTTTAGTGAGAATATTCTCATAGATCAATTCAATAGGGTTGCCAAACACAAAGGGGCAATTTGCTGAAACTCATTCTTCTATCAAGGGAACTGGAGGAAAAAAAATATACGCATATCGTGCAGAACTTTTGTTCGTCTTCAAGGCGTGATGGCAGGTGCATAGTGAGCTATGTGCCTGTTATCACAACGTAGAAAGCGGACAAAAGGGCAAGCAGGATGCGTAGATTATTTTTTGGAAGTTCCCTAAGTGTTCCAAAACGAATCCCCCCGATTAGGGTTATAACTGAACAAAAGGCCAAAGCATCAAGGGGAGAGCCAAATGAAAGAAGAAATTTACATTGATGTTGTCAGCAAGACGATTATTTCCCAACTTTCTGAATCAATCGCTCAGTTCGTTGGAAACAGTGTATCCAAAGAGATAAAGAAGGCGTTACTGACGGGATTCCCCGGTGTTATCGGAGATGAGATAGGTCCCGTTGTAAGCAACTCTCGGAAATCTCTCCAAAAAGCTACCGAGAAATCTGAAAAAAGGGTGCTCCATCAACTTGAGGAAATTCAGAAACATATTTTGTTAGATAGCGACAAAACAGACAACGCCCTGAACAATTTTGAAGCTTTTGTTAAAACCGAGTTAATTCAGGTGCAAAATACATTGGTCGAGCGTTTAGGGGGAAAAAAATATGATTTACATGATAAAATCATAAGCTCAATTCAAAAACTGGTTCAAGATCGATTTGAAACGAAAATTGATGCTGAGAAACTGAAAATCCAGTCAAAGAAGGTGATAGATGTACTTGATGCTCGAATACGTGACCTTGAAAATGGAAAGGCTGAAGTTTTTTCCGCTTTAAATGAATCTATTGCTTCTGCTAAAAATCTTCAGGTTATTTCAGAAAAAGAAATAGGTGAACTAAATGCTAAAATAGATGGGTTTCAAAACGAAAAGGATGATCAAGAACTGCATATAACGCGTTATCTTACACGTATTAAGGTGTTAACAAATCAGGTGGCTGATCTTAATGTAAAATTGAAAGAAAGTGAATTTATTGTGGAAAATGCAGCGAAAGAAAAGGCTGCAATGGAAAATAAACTTACGGTAATCCAGGATCTATGGGAAAAACAACGGATTCTCCAAAAAACATTCTGACACCGCAAATTTCGGATTGAATGAAAGGCATGATATGAGGACTTCATCTTCCGAAGATATTCCTATCCCCGGGGATTACTCCGGATGTATACTCAGGGGCAATTTCAGCCGGGAACTTAAAAAAAGAGTGGCCCACAGTATTTCCTGCTATCAGGAAGCGGAAAACATCGGGAGTCCGGCAATACAGTATCTTTCCGCATGGAAGGAAAAAGAAAAAATCATCTGGTACGAATTTGTGGGAGAACAATTTCGTCGCCTGCTCATGTGTGATCGAGGCAAGGAAGCCGAAGTATTTCGGGATAGTATTCTCGAACGGCGCGTATACAAATACGATGATTTTGACCATGAAGTGCAGCAGGAGGCTCTGGACCGAACGGACCTTATGAAGGTCCGGAAAAAGCTGCGGGCGGAAAGCAAAAAAACAGGGTTCAATGAAGCGGTTTATAAGGTTTCTCTCAAAGGGGAAGGTGTTGTCTGGCTTAAAGACCAGGCTGTCGTGGAATCTTACCCCCGAGATCACATCTCCCTGTCCCACGGCTGTTTAATGGTGGTCACAAAGGAGATGGAGGTGGAAGAGCAGCTCACGAAGACTGAGACCGCTTTGCACGGAGCCAATCGTGAGTTGGAACGTCTGGCCAATCTGGATGGCTTGACCCAAATCCCCAACCGTCGCAGCTTTGATCGCGCAATGCAGCGGGAGTGGAAACGTTTACGTCGCGAGACGGGTGTGCTGTCGCTGATTCTTTGCGACGTAGATGACTTTAAGGCATTCAATGACACTTACGGCCACCAGGCCGGCGACAACTGTTTGCGGAGCGTCGCCCGTGTGCTCAACAGCCAAATTAAGCGGCCCGCGGATCTGGCGGCCCGTTATGGCGGTGAGGAATTTGCTGTTATTTTGCCCAACACCTCAGCGGAGGGCGCTTTTCATCAGGCGGAATCGTTTCGCAGTGCCATTGAGATGCTTTTTATCCCCCATGCCGGTTCATCCACGGGTGATTATGTCACTGTCAGCTTTGGCGTTTCCACTTTCGTGCCCGGTGATGATGCCGCCCCCGAGGCCTTGATCGCCAAAACGGATGCGGCATTGTACCAGGCCAAAGAAAGCGGGCGCAACAAGGTCGTGGCATTGCTGTTTGAGCCCGATAAAGGGGTCAATAACGGGGTCTAAAGGGGGTAACTCAGTTCATATTTCTTCATCTTGCGCCACAGGGTGGTCTTGTTTATGCCGAGATGGGCGGCGGTCTTGCGTCGATTGCCCCCATATTCACGCAATGCCTCAATAATGGACCCGATCTCCGCACTTTCTAAGGGGCCGACGGCCGGCTTTACCCCTTTGGTCTCCTTTGCGGGACTGTTTTCAAGCAGTTCCCGGGGCAGATGTTCGGTCTCGATGACCCTTCCATGGCATAGAATAAAGGCGTATTCTATGAAATTCTCCAACTCTCGCACGTTTCCGGGAAAGTCATATCCCATGAGGATATCGAGCGCCTCGTCAGATACGCCCACAATATTTTTCCCTTTGACGGCATTGAACCGATCGATGAAATGTTCCAGAAGGTAAGGGATATCTTCCCGGCGGCGCGACAGGGGGGGGAGTGACAGTTTAACCACATTGAGACGGTAGTAAAGGTCTTGGCGGAATGTGCCGCCTTCCACAAGTCCGGAGAGTATTTTGTTGGTTGCCGCGATAATACGCACGTCCGCCTTGACCGTGGTAACCGCGCCGAGAGGCTCATATTCTTTCTCCTGGAGTACCCTCAGAAGTTTCAGTTGAAGCGCTGTTGAAATATCACCGATTTCATCGAGAAGAATGGTGCCGCCTTCTGCAAGTTTGAATCGCCCGGGCTTGTCCTTTTTTGCCTCCGTAAAGGCCCCTTTTTCGTACCCGAAGAGCTCGGATTCCAGAAGCGTATCCGGCAATGCGCCGCAATTGAGCGCCACATACTCTCCTTTTCGTCCACTCAGATTATGGATCGCCCTGGCAAACAGTTCCTTCCCCGATCCGCTCGGCCCTTCAATGAGGACCGTGCTGCCGCTTGTTGCAATGTCGGGAAGAATGTCAAGGATGCTCCGAACCTCGTGATTCTTGGTGATGATATCTCCAAAATTGTATTGGTTGCGGATTTCCTTTCGCAGTGTCTCGATGGTGGACAGGTCCCTGAAGGTTTCCACGCCTCCCACGATGTCATTGTTCTCGTCTTTGAGCACGGAGGTGCTGACGCTGACGGGTATGGTGCGGCCCTGGCTGTTGAGGATGTTGATATCAAGGTTGATGAGGTCTCTGCCGCTTTCAATGGTTTTTCGCAGGGCACAGGCGGTCTGGCAGATGTTGGCGCGGAAAACGTCAAAACATTTCTGACCCACGGCCTGATCTTGTGAAATTCCAATAATTTTTTCAGCAGCGCGGTTAAAAAACGTAATGTTGTCGTCACGGTCCACGGTGAAGACCCCATCGGCAATGGAATCAAGAATCTTGTCTCGCTGTCCCTCGGGCCGGTTTTCGCTCATTGCTTTGGCCTTGATCATCCTTTCGGCCACCCCGCGCTACCTGTATGATTGTGATCTCTTGTAGGGGCAGGGCCTTTGTGCCTGCCCTGATCAGGGCGCCCACAAGGGGCGCCCCTACTGAATTCTTTCAATTTCCATCATAATGTCTTCCTCTTTGACCCGGTCGATCCCTTTCATACTGCAGTAAGCGGCGGCGGCATCAAGAAGAGCGATGGCTTTCCCCGGAAGATATTCCTCGGGCAGGTATTTCCGGCTCGAATAAACTGCAGACATCAATGCGCGATCCTCGATTTTCAGGCAATGGTGCTTTTCAAAACAAACGGCGATGCCTTTTAATATTCTGAAGGCTTCATCGGCTGAGGGTTCTTTGATGATGACCTTCTTGAATCTCCGCCCCAGGGCCCGATCCAAAAACAGGTGTTCGGCCCCATCAAAGGTCGTGGCACCGATGCAGGGGAACTCCCCCCGCGCCAACACCGGTTTCAGGGCATCCCCCGCGCCGATGGATCCTTCTGCGGAACCAGCGTTGAGGAGCGTATGTATTTCATCGATAAAAATAATAATTCTGTCCTTGTTCTGCAGGACTTCTTCCATTAACCCTTCGAGCCGCTCTTCGAATTCGCCCCTGTATTTTGTCCCGGCAACCAGGCCGTTGAGGGAAATCAGGTAGAGCATTCTCTCTTTCAGGTGGGCGGGGACCCTCCCTTCAAAAAGGGCTTTTGCAAAACCTTCCACCACGGCGCTCTTTCCGACGCCCGGATGTCCGATAAGTAAAGGATTGTTGGTCTCCATCTGGCTTAAAATCTGGATGACCCGTTCGATTTGGGGTTCCGCGCCGATAATCGGTTTGGATTCCATGATGAAATTTTTTTCCGTGAGCAACGTACCGTATTTTTTTAAAAACCCCTTTGTATTTTTTTTCGGGTCCGTCAGCAGATGAAAGAACGGCATCATCTCGGCGGGCAGTTCATAAGAGGATGGAACCAGAAAAAAGACCTTTTCTTTTCTTCCCGTAAGGCGCCGCCCCATCTCCTTGATCATGGAGCGCATCTCCCCCACATCAGGGTGGATGCTATCCTCTTTTCCGATAAAATGGTGAAAATCCTCCAGAACATAGTAAACTTCGTTTTGGGCCTTGTTGATAATGAACCGAATGGCCTCTTTTGGATCGTTGAGCCCGGAATCACTCTGATTGTCGGATAAAGCGTAGCGCTTCGAATGATGATTGAGCATGAAACCCTGTGCAAGGTTCCATACGATGCCGGTCTTCCCTTTGATGCTGATGGTATGCATGAGCTGTTGCAGGTCGACGGGATGGTCGTCATAGTGAACGAGAAACAGTCGCTGAGACGGTACAACGGCGCTTTCCGCACCATTTTGTGCCAAGTTCAATGTTCTCTCCTGATAGGGTTGGAAATTTGAAATTTGAAAAATGCCGATTGGGATTATTTGGAAGGAAAGAACAAACTGTGTAATCGGAGGAAAGGATGGCCGAGGCAGATTTCTAGATGTGCGGTAGCTTGCAGGCGCTTTTCCCCTGTTTAAGTTTCATGGAAACTTCCATCCTGCTTTCGGCGTCATAAAACACATTCCGCGCCTCCCTGAGCATTCCATCGTATTTCTTCAATCTCGGTAGCTGTCTCTCCCTTTGATCTGAAATGTCATCCAAGGCATTTTCCATCTTGTTGATCCTTTTGACGAGGACGGTTCTTTCGTTTTTGAGGTTTTCGTATTCCTCTGTCAGTGTTTTCTGGAGTAATCGGGTACTTTCTTCATCTTCCCTGGAACTCATCACTTTTAGCTTAATACGGTTGAGCTTGGCAACCAATATTTCACTTTTTGATTTCAGACCACCGATCCTGTCCGGATATCCCCTGATCTTTTCTTCGTTTGTTTCCATATCCTCGTTGATGGATGCAAGGGAGCTGTTGACGCGTTCAATTTCAGCGGACAATTCACCGATGCGGTTTGCGTATGCGCTGTTCTCTTCTGTCAAGAGTCTCTTTTTTTCTTCCATTTCGCTTTGATCCCCGTGGGGCACCGGCGCAATGTTTTTTTCCTTAGTGTATTCCATTTCCCACTAATCCTCCCGTTATATGGCGCATAAACGCGGGCCTTCCTTTCCCGGATATTCGGTCAATATCAGATGGATCAGGCATCCTTAAGCTCCTGGAAAAGTCGAAATTTTTCCTGGGTTGTTTCTCTTAATTCGGATTCAAGAATACTCATTTTTTCCATGAGCGTCAGGCGTTCACCCCGCAATGCGTCTGTTTCATCCCTGTAGTCGTTTTTCTTTTTCAGCGCCGCATTCAGTTTCGCCTCTACATAATCCATTTCAAGGATGATATCCTTCTTGTCTTCCTTAAGACTGCCGATTTGTTTCCGGTTTTTATCGATCTCCTTCTGAAGTTTGCCGATTTTCGATCTCATGGTGTGAATACTGAACTGGGCGCCGTTTCTTTCTTCAGTCAGTTCGTCAATCTCCAGCAGAAGTTCCCGATTTGAAGGCATTTCCGCCTCCATGCGGGAAATATTCTTTTCAAGATGGGATTTTTCAGAATTCAGATCGACAACCAGCTCTTTTGATGCGTCGAGATCGTTTTCAAGCTTGGCGTTTAAATTCAAGACGCTTTCAAGTTGGGCCTCCATCCGTTTGATCACGCCCAGCATATCAGAGATTGTTTTTTCGAGATCAACTGCGTAAGTCCCCTCTTTGAGGATCTCAAGGCCCCTGATCTCCGACATAATGGCCTGGCTGGTTTCCTCCATCATGGTATCCGACTCAGGCATCACGGATCGACGTTCTTCAGATACCTCTTTTTCCATCAACGCTGAAGGGGTCATATCTTCTCCTTTTGGTAGTAGAGAACCTTTGCCTTTTTTTCAACAACATCAACCCTGTTTTGAAGATCGTTCAATGCTCTGACGAAGGTGCCTTTGATCTTCTTGTCCAGATTGTCAGCGTCCCTGTATCTTTCCGGAATTTCTTCTTCAAGCATGCCCATTTGCAAAACCAGGGCGCCGATCTCGCCTTTCAGAAATCCCACGTTTTTAATCATGCCCTCAAGACTACTCATATTGTCTTCATATTTTGCAGAAACGTCGGCATAGATCTTGTCCATTTTGTTCATTTCAACCGCATAAAATTCGATTTCCTGCACAAGATCATTTTCTTCAGAGACCAACGCTAGAAGACTTTCCCTTTGTTCCTCCGAACTTTCCAACAGGGTTTTGGCGGCTCTCTTTTTTTTGACAAGGGTAAGTTCCAGCTCGGTCAATTTCCCGTTCAAGGCCTTGTTCTCATTGTTAAGGCCTTCAACCTCCCTGACAAGATCCACATCTTCCTTGACTGAACTTGATTCGTTCATGGATTATCCACCTTGAAGACCAAAACGGGTTGAGTGGTTTGCGTTCTCTACCATTGTTTACGCATAATGTTCAACAATGAGATAGGCAATCTCGGCCTTGGTCATCTTATTGTCGCAATCGATGTCGAGATCCTTGCAGATAGCGATAAGTTCCCATTTGAGTTTTTTATTCAACTCTTCTTGGGTAAAAATTTTTGCTTCGGGCTCTCCCGCTTCCGTTTCTTTCGGTGTTTCATCCGCGGGCTCAGTCGCGGTTTCTTCCATATCCACGGCCACCGGTTCCTCGACTTCTCCACTCTCAGGCGCTTCGGTTTCGTCGGCTACCAAATCTTCCAAGTCCTCGGATTCAGGCGCCCAGGCTTCCTCCGCTTGAAATCCAGGTTGATCAGCATCGGGAACGAACGGTTCGTCTAGATCTATCTCAGCTTCTCCCAGCCTGGTTTTTTGCCACCAATCGACCATTTCATCTATGGCATTATTCAAGTCGTCGCCGGTTGCCTGCAAATCAAAGACGATCTCCTCGCCCGTAATCATCTTGATGGCGTCCAGGGCCTTTTTTTTCAGTTCAATGTCTTCGTTTCCCAACACCTTTATGATCGGGAGAACAGCGGACTTATCCCGGATCGCCGAAAGCGCTGACAATGCCGCCTTGGTGACCCTTTCATCTTCATCTTTCAGCCCCTGAACAAGCGCCGGAACAGCTTCATCATTGCCTTTCCACCCCAGGAAGGTCGCGCCGGA
The DNA here is from genome assembly GCA_018644785.1 of Deltaproteobacteria bacterium. The sequence continues at coordinate 10,614 of JABGPV010000104.1, forward strand.
TTTCCTGACATCGGAGTGGTCATCCTGCAGGGCATTGAGCAGAATCCGGTTCGCTTCTTCGTCACTATCCACGGCCAGTTTGTAGAGGCCGCGTAGGCATGCGACGCGCACCCTGTAATGGGAGTCTTTCACCCGATCTTTAAACAGTCTGACAGCACTTGGATCCCCGATATCAATCAGGGCGTTGACGATTTCCAGGGTAAGGTGGGACTCATCGAATTGGACGGCCTCGGCAAGTACCGGCACTGCGGCTTTGTTTTTCATCCTGCCGAGCTCCGCTACCGCCAGAATTTTGATTTCCATGTCGCTGTCGAGGAGATCCTCGGCAACTTTTTCGAACTTTGCTTTTTCAGAAGCGAATTGGAATACATCCGACCGCAAGCCGGTTTCGATGGCCGCCGCCATTGCCGCCTGCAACGGAAGATCCCCTTTTCCGGTTTTCGCTCCCCCTTCGGGTGCTTCGGCATCGGCTGTGTATTGCCCCGGTTTCAAATCTTCCGGTTCATCTTCATCCGGTTGGGCATCCAACTCCTCTACCCGGTCCTTGAGTCTCGCAATTTCTTTCTCATATTCTTTGACATCGGAAATCAGACTTTTTACTGTGTCCGAATCCAGCGGCGCGCCGGCTTCGGCATAACTGACACCCTCTTTTCCGATTTCCCGATAGAGACCCTCTATTTTATCTTCTTTTTCTTTGATCTTGATCTCGATGGCATCACCTTTTTTGATGGGTCTGCTTTCCGGTTTGATGCCTTCAATTCCTTCAGCGACAATTTTTCGCGCTTTCTTTCCCAGCTTGGGTGCCTTTTTTAGTTTGCGGCCCACCTTGCTCACAGCGCGTTCCCCCAGATCGAACATGTCCACCAAGGCACCGCCCGCTTCGTTCAGCACGCTCACCGTAAATCCCAACACACCCTTTCGCTTCTTTTCCATGTGAACCTCTCTTCCAGTCTAAGGGATTTGAAATCTGAAATCGAAATTTGATATCATTCCGATCTATTGCCGTACAAAATACCGTGCCCTAACAATACAACGCGTCGAAGTTCCAGAAGCGCGTCGTTATAAACATCAAGGGATATTGTCACCCTGCGATCAATGGCTTCCACGTCGTTCGTTACCATCTTGATAACTGCCAGGTAGCCGGTATTCGCTTCCAGACCCACATTCGATTTGGCGATTTGCCCTTTCAAGTTCTCCATTTCCATTTCAACATCATCGAGGGTGGAAATGAATTGTTTTCTTACCGTGAGATTCCGGACCCTTTCATCCAGCTCGAGATCTGACTTTCGCTCAATTTCAAGCCTGTTGCCATGCTCCGTTACCATTGGCTGCAACCGCGCAATTTCATCCTGATGGGCGGCTATTTCACTTTCAAAAGCCTCTTTTTGTTCAAGCAGGGCGGCGACTTCGTGACGCAAGCTCTCTTTGTCCACGTCCGGTTGCACTTGAGCCTCAAGCGCTTCGAGGCTGCCTTCCCGGTCTTCCTTTTCCAGGGTCAGGGATGTTTCGAGGTCGTGGGTTTCCGCTATCCCTTTTTGGTAGGCGGAAATATCATTTTCCATTTTTTCCATTGCGGCTTTGACATCAGCGGAATATGCTTCCGCATTCTGTTCCGGGCCTTGCAGACTGGGAAATTCTTCGATATCGATAAAATCAGGGATCTGTCCGGTCAGCAGATCTCTCGTTGTCGTCATGACCCCTATTTCTTCGTCCAGCTTGTTCAGCTTGTGTTTGCCGGAATCAATTTCATCCTGAATGTGCTGCTCCCGGTCCCGGGTTTGCATTTCCTGGTCCTTCAACGCTTCAACTTCTTCCGCATATTTCCCGATATCCGCGGTCAAACCTCTAATCAAGGCTTTCTTGTTTTCAATATCAGCCCGTTTATTCTCTATATTGAGCTGAATGTCCAAAAGCCGGTTGTATTCATCTTCAAGGGGTTTCTTTTCCTGTTCGAGGCTTGCAAGCCTATTTCTGAATCCAGTGATCTTAGGTGAAACTTTGTCGATAGATGCCCTGCTCAGGTCAATCTTTTTCCGGGTTTCTTCAATTCCAAGTTTGATGTATATTATTTCTCTGCTGATTTTCAGCAGGTCAGCCTCAAGGATGGCTTTCTTCTTTTTTGCGGAAAGGAAGGTGCCTAACTTGTTGATGTAAGCGATAAGTTCTTTTTTTCTGGGGTCATTTATGCGGCCGATTACAGTTTCTCTCATTTTACCCCCTCCCCCCCTAAATAGTACCCTAAAATACACAAAATCACGACGACAGACCCCATTTCAACCCAACTTCTCGTTCGGTTCCAATGCCGTTGGCAAACCGCTCTTTCAAATGGGAAATCGCTTCTTCAACCGAGGCAGCGGCTTCGCCACGTTCATTTTCACAGACTTTCGCGTTTGTGGCCAGTTCGTCAAATTCACCCACTTCATCTGCAAGGGTTTCCGCCAAAGTCTCCTTTTCTGTTTTGTCGGATAAAATCAGCGTCAGTTCCGCTTCCTTTTGGGAAAGCGCCTTTTCCAGTCCGGTTGCTTTCTCGAAGCTCGTTTCCTTTTCCACTTGCAGGTTTTTCACATCGGCTTCAAATAGCGCCTTCTTTTTTTCCAGTTCAACAACTTCTTCCATGGAATTGCATTCTTCTCCCAACGTCGCTATTTCATCTTTCAAGGTGGAAAGGACGTCTTCCCTTTTGTTGAGTGTTCCCTTGACATCTTCGCGTTCGATGGCCAGCCTTCCAAAATCCATGGAAAACACGTCCAACGCCTTGTCGCTCTGTTCTTTGTCAATGGCCACATTTGACAGCTTTTCGGATATTTCCGATGTCAAAGCGGTCTTTTGAGCCTTGAGCGCTTCAATATGGGAAAATATCTCCCCCAGTTCCTTTTCACTCTCCCCGAAGACGCCCATGGTTTGCTGCAACTGCGACTTGATCCGGGTCAGGTTTTCCACCATATGGTTTTTATCCGCTGACAATTTGTCCGCATCAGTGCTCGTATTTTTTAGTTCCTGATCTACGAATTCGAGGTCGCTATCCATCCCGGAGATCTTTTTCTTCAGCACCGCGATCTCATTTTCCGCGTTTTTTATGGTTTTGTCCCCGATTCGAGAGTCCTTCAGGGCGGTCTTCAATTCACGGGACGTTTTGTTGAATGCCGAACGCGTTTCGGTCTCAAGGGTTTTCAACCCGCTTAACGCTCCGCATGCGGAAACATACTCTTTTTGCAGCGCAACAATCTTTTCAAGGATTGCCTTATTGTCCTTTTCAAGCATATCATGCACCTGCCACGTATTTTTCCCAATTTTCCTGAAGTTTGGTGAGTTTTTCTTCTATGGAAACCTTTTCTGCAAGGTTCTGTTCGGCAAGGACCATTGCTTGTTCCAATTCTTCGGTTAATCTGTTCAGCTCACCGGTAATCTGCGTAATACGTCCGGCATCTTCTTCACGAAGTTTTGCAATGCCCGCTTCCGCCTCGATTTTTTCATTCAGGGCGGCTTCCGCTTTGGCTTCTGCGTCTTCTTGGGCCTTCAGTGCCAAGCTCGCTGTTTCCTCCGCCTCCGCACGGGATTTCAAGGCCGCTGCTGCAGCATCTTCAGCTTCGGATCGTGCATCCAACGCCTTTTCCGCCGTTTCCTCCGCTCCGATTTTTTCATTCAGGGCGGCTTCCGCTTTGGCTTCTGCGTCACTTTGAGCCTTCAGGGCGGCTTCCGCCTTTTTCTCCGCCTCAGTCTTTTCTCTCAGATAAACTTCATCCTTTTCCGTCACGGCCTGCATTTCCTGCTTGAGGAGAGCCTTCTCCTTCTCAGCCTGGCGAACATGTTCCTGCAGAAATGCCAGAATGTTCGCCTGCTCCCGTTCCCTTTCTTCGAGGAGTGTATTATCGGCATTCGTTATTTCCCGCAAAGTTGATGCGGCATCATCAAAGGCCTTTTGAATATCATTTAGATAAGCGGTTGCTTTTTTTTCGGAAAACCCAGGTACGGCATATCCGGTAAGGATGACGTCGAAGCCGTCGCCGGCTTTTTCTGAAATCTCAGCCAGGTTGTTGACAGGGGTCACGGCACACGCCCCGGAAAAGACGTTCTGGATGAATTCCGTTGTTTTTGAATCGTAGTTTAAGGCCAGTATATTGCGTGTTTCTTCCGACATAGGCGCAACCTCCCTTGAAAAACATGTTTCGTTACCGTCTTCGGCCTGAAAGGTTCAGGGGTTCAAAGTATGAACGATAACATGAGATCACGATGCATCCGCCGGGTCACGGGTTGCAAACTTTTTCGGGTATAACCGCTCTTTCCGTTCATTTTTGAAGCTTTCAATACGCTCTTCAACCTGGTCCAGTTCTGAAAGGAGCGCCGTCATTGTCTCATCCTCCGAGATATTAAACGTCGGGTCATCCTTCCTGCCGGCAGCCATCTTTTCCCCCAACTCGGAAACAATTTTTTCCTTCTCCCTTTTTTGCCCGTCGATTCTGTAAGTGAGGACAATTCCACGCACAGAACCCTTGGCGGCACGGCCCATGCTCTCCATCCCATCGGCAAAGGCATCCCCGATGTGTCTCATTTTATATCTGAAATCTTTCTCCATATGGTTTTCCCCTTCAAGATTATTTGCCTTTACTTGTCACCTCATCCCAATATTTATCCGGCATATCCTTGGCAAGCCTTAAAGCGCCGTTTGCCCCCGCATAGAGGGGTTCCTCCACCGCGATGACCCTGCCGTACCCCAGAGTTTCCTTCATATGCGACTCGATTTCCTTTCGCAATCCTACGATCTGGCTTCCCCCGCCCGCCAAAATAACGTTTCTCTTCAGCCCCCTCTGAAATTCGGGATCAAAATCAGCAATAAGGGTTTTGATGCCTGTCACAATCTCAGGAACAATGGACCGGCATGCCTGTCTCAGCTCCTGGGTCACGTCATGGCTTACCGGTTTTCCATGTACCGGCAACTCAATGGAAACCCGCTCTCCATACTGTGATACAAAGGCGTTTTCTTCTTTGAACCGTTTTATCATGGCAACGGTAAAGTTGGCCTCATCGTATTTCTTCTGGAGGAGTTTCAGGAAAACATGGTCGATGTGATCGCCGGCTTTCATGGTGGTGATCTGATCTTTTTCAGTCGGTACGGTTCCCGCCATTCGGCAGAGATCAACCGTGCCGGCCCCGATATCGATGATGAGTGCGGAGGAAAATAGATTGAGTCCGTAGGCCACGGCAAATGGCTCGGAGATGATCATGGCATCCTGCAATACGCCGCTGGCAATATCCAGGAGGGTTCTCTTGTTCTTCATGCTGGCCAGGGCCGGAGCGCCGATTACGCCTCGTATAATGAAGTTTTCGGTCCGTTCCTCTTCCTCTTCCGTGGCAAGGTCGATAAGATGCTTCAGCAGCATGCGCGCCACGCTTTTTTCCCGTTGATTCTCTTTGGTGTTTTCTTCAAAGGAACC
>JABGPV010000105.1 GCA_018644785.1 Deltaproteobacteria bacterium
TCAACGGCCTGCCGTTGGTGGTCTTTGAGTTTAAAAGCGCCATCCGCGAAGAGGCCACCATCCATGACGCATTTATCCAGCTTACGGTGCGCTATAAACGCGACATCCCGGAACTCTTCAAATACAACGGCTTCTGCGTCATCAGCGACGGGGTGAACAACCGGGCCGGGTCTTTCTTTGCGCCCTACGAGTTTTTCTACGGCTGGCGCAAGACCGACGGTCGGGACCTGACCGAGAAGGACGGCATCGACTCCCTGTACACCATGATCCGGGGCATGTTCGACCCGTACCGGTTGCGCGACATCCTCCGCAACTTCATCTACCTGCCCGACACCTCGCGCAAGGAAGAAAAGATCCTCTGCCGCTATCCCCAATACTATGCGGCCAACAAGCTCTATGCCAATATCAAGGCCCATCGACGACCCGAGGGGGATGGCAAGGGCGGCACCTATTTCGGGGCCACCGGCTGTGGCAAGAGCTTCACCATGCTTTTTTTGACCCGGCTGCTCATGAAGAGCGTTGATTTTGCCAGCCCCACCATTGTGCTCATCACCGACCGGACCGACCTGGACGACCAACTTTCCGGTCAGTTTGTGGGGGCCAAGGGCTATATCGGCGACGAGGCGGTGATCAGTGTGGAGAGCCTGGCTCAGCTTCGGGAATTGCTCAAGGGCAGGAGCAGCGGCGGTGTTTTTCTGACCACCATCCATAAATTCACCGAAGACACGGAATTGCTCACCGAGCGTACCAACGTGATCTGCATCTCGGACGAGGCCCACCGCAGTCAGGTGAATCTGGATCAGAAGGTGCGGATTACATCGGATGGCGTCAAACGCACCTACGGCTTTGCCAAATACCTGCACGACTCGCTGCCGGGCGCTACCTATGTGGGCTTTACCGGCACGCCCATTGACGCCACCCTGGATGTATTTGGGCCGGCGGTGGATGCCTACACCATGAGCGAGTCGGTCCAGGACGGCATCACCGTCCGCATTGTCTATGAGGGGCGGGCGGCCAGGGTTCTGCTGGATAACGCCAAATTGCAGGAGATCGAGGATTATTACGCTAAGTGCGCCGACCAGGGCGCCAGCGACTACCAGATAGAAGAGAGCAAAAAGGCCAACACCAGGATGAACGCCATCCTCGGTGACCCGGACCGCCTCAAATCGCTGGCGGCGGATTTTGTGGAACATTATGAAAAGCGGGTGAGCGAGGGCGCGACGGTGAAGGGTAAGGCCATGTTTGTCTGCGCCAGTCGTGCCATCGCCTTCGATTTTTACAAGGAGGTGGTTGCCCTGCGGCCGGCGTGGGCTGAGATCAAAGTCTGTGAAGAAGGGGCGAGCCTGACCGAGAGAGAGCAGAAGGAGATTAAGCCCATGGAGCGGATCAAAATGATCATGACCCGTGGCCAGGATGACCCCAAAGCGCTCTACGACCTGCTGGGCACCAAAGAATACCGCAAGGAGATGGACCGGCAGTTCAAAAGCGCCAAATCAAACTTCAAGATCGCCATTATCGTTGATATGTGGCTCACCGGTTTTGATGTACCTTTCCTAGATAGTATGTATATTGACAAGCCTGTTAAACGACACAACCTGATCCAAACTATATCCCGTGTTAACCGCAAGTACAAGGATAAGCAAAAGGGGCTGATTATCGATTATATCGGCATCAAAAGCCAGATGAACAAGGCCCTGGCCCATTACTCCAAAACCGACCAGTCAAACATCGAGGAGGTCGGGCAGTCCATTGTGCAGGAACATAAATCAAACCGGTTGTCAGGGATGACACCCGGTTTTTTGGTGGGTATCGGAAATTTCTTTCTGAACAGTGGCATAATTGGTCCGGGCCATTTCATGCTGGAGGTGGGACATACGGTGGGAATTTTGTTTTTCACTCAACGCAAAAGGGGTTACGTGTAACACGTAACCCCTTGATTTTTTATGGCGGACGATGCGAGACTCGAACTCGCGACCTCTGGTTCCGGAGACCAACGCTCTATCCATCTGAGCTAATCGCCCTTTGCGGTGTACTGATATCAGCTTTTGCTGCCAAGGTCAAGAAAAGGGTTGACAAAACCCGCTTATCCCGCTTGACATGTGAAAACATTTTGTCTATGTTGTCGTCATTTTTCAAAGGAAAATGACGACGAGGTTGTCAAAGTATGTTCACGAGGATCCTCAAAGCCCCAAAGCAAAGCTTTTTTCTCCTGGGTCCAAGGGGATCCGGCAAAAGCACATGGCTTAAGTCTATGTTTTCAGATGCCCACGTCATTGATCTGCTGTCTGAGGAAACATTCCAGCGGCTACTGATTAATCCCGGGCAATTCGCAAATGAACTACGAACCATACCGCCTGGTGGCTGGGTGATTGTAGATGAAGTTCAGCGGCTACCGAACCTTTTAAACGAAGTCCATCGGTTCATGGAAGAAAAAAGACTGAATTTTGTTCTGTGCGGTTCGAGCGCCCGAAAGCTTAAACGCGCAGGCGTCAACTTGCTTGCGGGGCGTGCCCTGCGGCGGGCAATGCACCCATTTGTGCCGGAGGAGGTTGGCCCGCAGTTCGACCTGGAAGAGTGCATAGAGCATGGTTCTCTACCCATTGTCTGGGATTCTCCGGACAAAAGGGAAACGCTTTCCGCCTATGCACAGCTCTATCTGAAAGAGGAGATCCAGGGAGAAGCACTTGTTCGCAACCTGCCCGGCTTTGCCCGTTTCCTCCCTATCGCGGCTATTTTCCATGCTCAGAACATCAACGTGAGCAACATCGCCAGGGAGGCAGGGGTAGCGAGAACCACGGTAACTGGATATCTTGATATCCTTGAAGAAACACTGCTGTGCTTCCGATTGCCCGCTTTTGAACCCAGGTTGCGTGTTCGGGAACGAAAATTACCAAAATGGTATTGGTGCGATCCGGGTATTGTCCGCGCCATGAAGCGGGCTCAAGGCAAGCCTGGACCAGAAGAGAGAGGGCCTCTCTTCGAAGGTATGGTTGCCCAGTTACTGCGTGCCTACAGGGACTATAAAGAAGCATTCGATGAAATGTACTACTGGGCTCCCTCCAGCGGATCCAGAGTGGAAGTTGATTTCATTATTGATCGCGGTTCGGAGTTGATTGCCCTGGAAGCAAAATCCGGCAAGACCTTTAAGGAAGCCTGGTGTAAGGGCCTCCGTGCCCTTGCACCACTTGAGGGAATTCACCGAAGGATTATCGTCTATCCACAGGGACCGGTCATGAAAACCGAAGATGGGATCGAAATCGTCTCGTTCAAGCACTTTGCCGACGAACTGGCGGCCGGCGTTTTATGATCGAAGCGGTCGATTGGCACTTCTGATTCACCCGTTGACAAAACCCCACCCATTGAGCTGTTTCTCCATTCTGATTCTGTGACTCCCGGGCCAGAAATACCTGCCGCAGGAGGGACAGAACCGGATGTTTTTCATATTTTCATAGAAAACATATTCCGGAATATTGTCACGGGCCGATTCCTCGGGCGCATCCATCAAGAGAACATTGCACAGAAGGCACCGACTGAACCAATTGGCATGGCAGGTTTCCAGAGGAAGCACCTTTTTCAGTTGGGTCAATTGCTCACCGACACCATTGTACCGGATAAAAACAGCACCTTCCAGAAACGGGACCCGTTTCCGTTGGCGGGTCAGTGGAATCCATCCATCGCGAGCTATTCGACCGATTTGGTGGATCGGATCAAAAGACTGATAATGGGCATCAAAGCCAAGAACCCTGAGCCATTTGACAAGTCTGCCCAGCATGATGTCCGCTACAAACCGCATTGGCCTTTTTCCTGATTATCCAAAAATGCTCTCCCGTCACTTTTCAATCAAGGACAATAAAGACATCCATGAATTGCTCTCCCGCTTGCATTACATTATATGAATCATTATAGTAGGATTTCACGGAATTGGGAAGCCGCCATATGGCCCCGATTTTCATTTTATGCCGGCCCAAAAACAAAACCTGGAGGTAAAGGACCATGGGTTCAAAGGTTGTAGCAAAAACCGACTTCAACGATATCCCCCTTTTAAGACGGGGAAAAGTTCGCGATGTTTACGAAATTGAGGATAAGCTCTTGATTGTGGCCAGCGACCGAATGAGTGCTTTTGATGTGGTTATGGATGACCCCATTCCAGATAAAGGCAGCATTCTCACAGGGATATCTCTGTTCTGGTTTGAAAAACTTGAATCAATGGTCGAAAATCATGTCATCAGCAGTTCACCTGCCGAGTACCCTGAAATCTGCCGGAAATACGCAGCGGAACTTGAGCACCGCAGCATGCTGGTGAAGAAAGCAGAACCCCTTCCGGTGGAATGCATTGTCAGGGGATATATCTCAGGGTCCGGTTGGAAAGAATATCAAAAAACCGGGTCCGTTTGCGGCATAACCCTCCCAAAAGGACTTCGTGAATCAGAACAGCTGCCTGAGCCTATTTTTACCCCCTCCACCAAGGCCGAAGAAGGCATGCATGACGAAAACATTGATTTTGAAACCGCTGTAGGACTTCTGGGCAGGGATACGGCGGAAGAGGTTCGCCGGCTGAGCCTCAAAATTTATAAGTTTGGAAGAGATCTGGCCGCCCGGAAAGGGATTATTGTTGCGGACACAAAATTTGAATTCGGTATCAAAGACAGCAAATTGATCCTCATTGACGAGGTCTTGACCCCTGATTCGTCCCGTTTCTGGCCCATTGATACTTATGCCCCGGGTGGTCCGCAAAAGAGTTTTGACAAACAATTTCTCCGGGATTACCTGGTCCGGATCGAATGGCCCAAGACGCCGCCGCCGCCGAAACTGCCAGAGGAAATAATTGCAAAGACACGAGAAAAATATTTGGACGCATTGGAACGGCTGACCGGCCGGGACCTGTAGGGCGTTCAATACCTGCCGAAATTTCAGCACCGTTACCGGCAAAATATCGGAAGCCAAACTATGGAAAATGGTACCGGAAAGACCCCTGGCCTAGATAATATGAACACCTGTGCCGGCAAGATGGAGGTGCCCACCCCCAGGGAAAGAGAGGCCCTGGCGGCCATGAAGTCCATTAAAGAGCGCGTTCGAGAGATCAAGAAGCGGCTCGATGAATTAAATGCGTTGAAAGATGATGCCCACGCCGAAGAGATTGTGCCACTGGAAGGGGAGATGGCTCGTTTAAAGCAGAAGTGGGATTCCTGGGAGACAAAAAGAGACGCTGCCGCCAAAGAACGCATGATCCTGCTGGGCCACGAAACCGAGGAATAGGGACGGACCCATGGCGTTACGCCGCAGAAAAATTCAGTTGAAGAAAGCAAAAAAACCTACCAAAAGGAAAAAAAGAAAGGCAACCATTCGCAGAGAAGCGGCTTTGTCCAGCATCACCCATCGGCTTGCCACGGCGCAGGCCCTGCAGGCGCCCCTTTACGAATGTTGGGAACGCAAAGGCCTTTTTGAACCCGATGCCGGTATGGGTACCGTTGTTGTCACGCGAAAAACACCGGGGGACCAGATTCTGATGGCCGTGTTTTTACTGGATGTTTTCTGTTTGGGCGTAAAAAACGCCGGTTGCATGCTCATTAGCGAGAGAGACTACCGGTTGCGACTGGCGCACATCGAAAAAACGCAGGATTTGCAAGAGGTTCACCCCGCCTGCGCCAGAAAACTGGTGGAAGGAGCTGAAGCCTATGCTTCGGATCTGGGATTTTATCCCCACGGGGATTACGGAGTTGCGAAAAAGATTTTCGGAGACATTGACAAGGGATTATGTCCTCGTTCTTTCACATTCGGCCGGGAAGGTTGTTGATATTTTCATGGGCTCAAAAGACCATTCCCCTTGACGTACCGGAAAAAAATAATGTAAAAGCATTGAAAAATGCAACATGATCTTTATCATTTGATGGCCCAGGCACTGCTGGAAGCGGAAAAAGCCTATCTGGAGGGGGAAGTTCCTGTAGGCGCGGTAGTGGCCGACCCTGAAGGACGCATTTTGTCACGGGCTCACAATCAGCCCATATCACTTTGTGATCCCACAGCACATGCTGAAATCCTGGCCATCCGAAAGGCCTGCCGGATCAAAGGAAACTATCGGTTGAACCGCTGCCTGCTGGTAGCAACCATAGAGCCGTGTCTCATGTGCATGGGAACCGCCGTTCACGCAAGGGTGTCCATGCTGGCCTTCGGAGCACACGATATGAAAGGCGGCGTTGCGGGGTCTCTGTATGATCTTTCCCGGGACGACCGCCTCAATCACCGTATTGAAATCGTATCAGGCGTTATGGAGGATGAGTGTCGGGCACTGATGAGACGTTTTTTTCAAGCCCGCAGGGGAAAAGGCAGTAAACCCGACAAAGGAGAGGTACCGAAGTGGCCGTAACGGGGTCGACTCGAAATCGATTTGTCCTGTTAATAGCGGGGCACGTGGGTTCGAATCCCACCCTCTCCGCCAGGTTTTTTCGTGGCGGTTTTTCATTTGAGAATACAATTTAAGGAGAGATGTCCGAGCTGGCCGAAGGAGCGCGACTGGAAATCGCGTGTACTGCTAACCGTGGTACCGAGGGTTCGAATCCCTCTCTCTCCGCCATACAATGAAATGAGCTGTCTTCACTGAATTGCGGTATTCTCAGAGTTTCTCGAAGGGCCGACCCGCCCGACTTTCCGTAGGTTTTTTCAGTCCCTCGTGAGTTATAAAGAGATGCCTTACGAAGTTCTTGCCAGAAAATGGCGTCCCCAGGTTTTTGAGGATGTCATCGGCCAGGAGCACATTACCCAGACATTGGTGAATGCCATTCTGACCGGCAGGCTGGCGCACGCCTATATTTTTGGTGGGCCCAGAGGTGTAGGCAAAACTTCCGTGGCCAGAATTTTTGCCAAGGCCATCAACTGTACCCGGGGAGAACCGGGAATACCCTGCAACCAGTGCCGGAGTTGCCGTGAAATAACAGCGGGTAATTCCATTGACGTACAGGAAATTGATGGCGCTTCCAACCGGGGCATCGATGAGATTCGGGAACTTCGTGAAAACGCCAAATACATGCCTTCCGCCAGCCAGTACCGCATCTACATAATCGATGAAGTCCACATGTTGACCCTCCCGGCCTTTAACGCTCTTTTGAAAACCCTGGAAGAACCGCCACCCCATGTGAAGTTCATATTTGCCACCACCGAAAGCCACAAAGTTCCCATCACGATTCTCTCCCGCTGCCAGCGATTTGATTTCAAGCGGATCCCCCTGACCAAGATTGTCGCCTATCTGGAAAAAATCGCCAGACATGAGGACGTCAAAATCAGCACCACGGGCCTTTCCATGATTGCCAGAGAAGCGGAAGGGAGCATGAGAGATGCGGAAAGCCTTCTGGATCAGGTGATCTCATTTGCCGGGCAGAGAATTGAGGACAGCCAGGTGCCGGAGATCCTGGGCATTATTGATCGCGGTCTTATCTTCGAGTCGTCGTCCGCTGTTATTGAAGGCGCTTCGCCCAGATGTCTGGCGGTGGTCGAAAAAATATACAACCAAGGGTATGATATCAAAGAATTCTATCGTGCGCTGATGGCGCAGTTCAGAAACCTGTTGATCAGCTTGATTGCTCCTGAAGGACAGCTCATCGACATGAGTGAGAGCGACAAAGAGGAAATCAGACGTCAGGCTGAAATGGCCGGGGAGGAAAAGCTGCAGGTTGTATTGAATTTTCTGATTGCCAGGGAAGATGGCCTTCGATTTACAACCTATCCACGCCTGGTACTGGAAACCACCATGATTAAGCTGTGCAGCCTTGGTGACTACCTGTCATTTGGCGATATCATGAAAAAAATTGCCGTTTTGGAAGAACGGCTGGTCTCCCTTTCACCCGGGCAACCCCGGGAAAACGGGAAAACCCTATCAGAAGCTCCCTCTGGTTGGTCCCCGAATGACAAAGAAGCAGCAATCGGTAAAGCTGATATTGGCGAAACACCCATGGGTAAGGAGGACATTGAAGAATCCGGCCAGGCCGACTTGAAAAATCCGTCTGACCCATCCGCCAATGGAGAAAAAACCTGGGAGGATTTTCTTCAGTTTATTTTCGGTAAAAGCCAAATGCTCTACACCGTCCTCAAAGACTGGCACCTCAAGAAACTCACTGAAGATCTATTGGAAATCGAAAGCGGCAATCATAAATTTTCTTCCGGTTATTTTGAGGAACAGGAAAAGATTGATCAACTGTCGGGGTATTGTCGAACGTTTTTTCAAAGGGATATCCGGGTAAAAATCAAGGTTAAACCGCAGGAATCGAACCTCGAAGAGGAGAGCGTTTCAAGCAAGAAAAAAAACACCAGCGCAACCGAATCATTTGAACTTCCACCTGAAGTTCGAGACGTGGCGCAAAATGTTCTGGATTTGTTTGAGGGCAATTTAATCAATAAATAATGAACCATCAAGGAGGAATCAAATGAAAGGCATGCCGAACATGGGGCAGTTGATGAAGCAGGCCCAGAAGTTTCAATCTAAGATGACCAAGATTCAGGAAGAACTGGGGGAGAAGACCGTAGAGGCTTCCGCCGGGGGCGGTATGGTTTCCGTGGTGGCCAATGGGAAACAGGACCTCCTCTCCATCAAAATCGACCGTGAAGTGGTGGACCCGGAAGACGTGGAAATGCTGGAGGACCTGATCATGGCAGCGGTCAATGATGCGCTGACACAGGCCAGGGACATGATGAACGAAGGGATGGGGGAGCTCACCAAGGGGATGAATATCCCGGGAATGCCCGGTCTTACGTAAAGGATGAAGGATGAGAGATGAAGGATGAAAAATGAGATGAGCCATGGGAATTTACCCTGAACCGTTAGTCAAATTAATTGATCAGTTTACCAAACTCCCCGGGATTGGCCAGAAATCCGCCACGCGTATGGCACTTTTCGTTTTGCGAAGCAATCGAGGACTGGCAGAAGATCTGGCCCGGAGCTTGATCGAAGTCAAAGAAAAAATCCGCTTCTGTTCAGTCTGTTTCAATCTGACCGATGAAGATCCCTGTGCCGTCTGCCAAAACGAGCAGCGCGCCGACGGGACCCTCTGCGTGGTTGAAACCCCCGGGGACCAGATGGCCCTGGAGGAATCCGGCGTTTACCGGGGCAGGTACCATATTTTGCATGGTGTGCTCTCCCCTCTGGACGGTATCGGCCCTGAAGACCTGAAGATCGACAGGCTTCTGGGGCGACTGGAGAGGGAGAAAATTGAAGAGATTATTCTGGCAACCAATCCCACCACCGGCGGTGAAACCACGGCTTCCTTCATTGCCGGATTACTTTCGGAAAAGAATCCCGGGGTCAGGATTTCAAGGATCGCCCTGGGTGTACCCATGGGGGGTGATCTCAAGTTTATGGACACCATGACCCTCCAGCATGCGCTTAAAAGACGTGTTCAAATCCCGCAATGATTTCAAAAACCCTTCTTAAAGAATTATCCGGCATTGTCGGCAAAAAGTACCTGTTGACCACCCAAAAGGACAAGGTCGAATTTTCCGCCGACGCCACCAAAATAGCCCACATGCCCGATGTGGTTGCGTTTCCTGAAAACAGCGAACAGATCTCCCGCATCCTTCGGCTGGCAACGGAGAATGGATTCCCTGTCGTTCCCAGAGGGGCGGGTACAGGGATGAGCGGGGGCGCGGTACCGGTTCACGGGGGTGTCGTGCTGGCCATGGACCGCCTGAACCGGATTCTCTCCGTGGACCGGGACAACTTAATCGCGAAAGCTGAACCCGGTGTCATAACAGCCGATCTTCAGCAGGCCGTTGAGGCACAGGGCCTTTTTTATCCGCCTGATCCGGCCAGTTTGAAAGTCTCAACCCTCGGAGGAAATATAGCGGAATGTGCCGGTGGGCTTCGGGCCGTTAAATACGGGGTCACCCGGGACTATGTGCTGGGGCTCACCATCGTATTGCCCACCGGGGAAATCATCAAAACAGGTGTGGAAACCCGAAAAGGTGTTGCGGGTTACGATCTGGTCCGATTGATTGCGGGATCTGAAGGAACCCTTGCGGTCATCACCGCCATGACCCTTCGCCTGGTGCCGAAGCCCGAGACCAAACGCACCATGGTGGCCTTTTTTGAAAATGTATCCCTGGCAGTCCAAACGGTCTCAAAGATAATCCGCCATAAGATTGTTCCCGCCATTTTAGAGTTCATGGACCGACTGTGCATCGATTGCGTGAGGGAAGAGATGCACCTCGATCTGCCGGAGAATTCCGGCGCCATGCTGCTGATCGAAGTGGATGGCGTCCCTGATTTGGTGGCGCACCAGGCGCGAATTATCGAGGATTTATGTGGGGATGCCATGGCATTTAAGGCGGCAAAAAACCCTGAAAGTGCAGAGGAGCTTTGGGAGGCGAGACGGAATGTATCGCCATCCCTTCTCAAGTTAAGGCCCCATAAAATCAACGAAGATATTGTGGTGCCTCGAAGCAGCCTGGCGGAACTGGTATCATTTCTGGAAATTGTTTCCCTGAAATACGGGCTCCCCATTCCCGCCTTTGGCCATGCCGGAGATGGAAACATCCATGTGAACATCATGCTTGACAAAGAAGACCCCGTCCAGCTGAAAAACGGTCACACCATTGTCAGAGCGCTTTTTGAGAAAGTCATCGACATGGGAGGCACCATTACGGGTGAGCATGGTATCGGCATCACCAAAGCGCCCTATCTGGAAATGGAAATTCCCGTTGATGGCATTCAACTGATGAAGCGTATCAAAAAAGCGTTTGATCCGGAAGGCATCCTGAATCCCGGCAAGATCTTTTCCAGAGATTTATGACTTCGGCTTTTGGGTCTTCCGGTTTGAATCTTCATCGAGATTACCCATCAGCTTTTCCATGGTTTTTCTTGTGGCCCACCGCAAAAAGATTCTTGTGTAATCGGCCCCTGCCAGATACATTCCCAGAATGAAAACCAGATGGGACAGGCCGTAGGTCAGTGGGCCCCCGATAATTACAATCATGGGCTTTTCCAAATGGATTGAAACAATTCCCAGGAGTGCCACCGCGGGCCAGCCGATGATGTAGCTGATTCCGATGGCCACAATGCCCGCTATGGCGCGCGGGCTCGGTCTTTTTTTGAAGGGGCTCAAGTCAGCCTTGTCGGCGATGGCCTTCTGCACAAACCTGGTGGCGGCTGCTTTCCTGAGGATTTTCTGAGTGATGCGGTTCATTTGCTTACTTGGAGAATCCCATAATGGCTTCAAACAAAATGGTTTTATAACCCTAAACCTGCTATATAAGCAACCATAATGAAATCCATTAAAATCCATTTCCCCTTTCTGATCACTGTATTGGCCGTGATGGCGGTGCTGCTCGCAGTCGCTCTTTTTCGCATGGAAATCGACACGGACATCACTAAATATCTTCCACAAAGCGATCCGGTCATCGCTGATGCCGAGCATGTCTTCAAGAATCATCCCATCCAGGACCGTTTGATTATCGATATCGGCATTCAGAAGGAAAATTTGGCGCTTCTGCTGGCGTGCAGTCGGTTTGTGGAGCAGAAACTGACGCAAAGCGGCCTGTTTAAACAGGTGGGCATTAAAGACTTTCAAAAGGTCATGCCGGACCTCATGGCCCACGTTTTGAATAATCTCCCGATCATGTTTGATGAAACAGAACTTGAAGACAAGGTGGCGCCGTTGCTGACATCTGAAAAGATCAGTAAAGTGGTAAAAGATAATTACAACAAACTGCTGGATCTGGAGGGCATCGGACGTTCTGAAACCATTTCAAAAGACCCCCTGGCACTCTCCAACACGGTTCTGGCCCGCCTCTCCTCCCTGGCCCCGGCCAATAATATTCGATTCCATGGGGGGCAACTCATATCTTCTGATGGAAAACACCTCCTTTTGGTTGCCACACCCAAGGGATCAGGAATGGATACCGCATTGGCGCGTAAACTGTCTGCGCTATTGTCGACCACTGCCCGGGAATTGGCCGACCAATTTGGAGATGCTGAAAACCCTGTTGTCCTGATACCCATGGGCGCCTATCGCGCGGCACTGGACAATGAAGTCATCGCCAGAGAGGACAGTGAAAGGGCGATACTGCTGGCCGGTATAGGGATTGCGTTGCTGCTGATTTTTGCTTTTCCAAGACCCCTTTTGGGGCTCTTTGCGTTCTTGCCGGCGCTTTTCGGGTCTGTGGCCGCTTTGTTCGTCCTTGCCCTTCTGGAACGGTCAATCTCCATTATGGCCCTGGGGTTCGGCGGTGCGATCATCGCCATCACCGTGGACCACGGCATCGCCTTTCTGCTCTTCCTGGACCGTCCTAAACCCACAAGGGGAAAGGCGGCGGCCCGGGAAATATGGTCCGTGGGTCTGGTGGCGGCGCTCACCACCATGGGGGCGTTCGGCGCCCTGATTTTTAGTGACTTTCCTATTTTTGAACAGTTGGGCCGGTTCACGGCCCTGGGCATAGGATTCTCTTTCCTCTTTGTTCATGCGGTTTTTCCGCTGATTTTCCCCGAAATGCCGCCGGGCCCAAAACGATCTCTGCCGCTTCGAAAAGGGGTGCAGAGGTTTGCCGGTCTTGGCGTGAAAGGGGCCTTAGGGGCCGTTATGTTAATGATTTTCATGATCTTTTTTGCGCGGCCCGAATTTCTGGTGAGTTTAAGTGCCATGAACACCGTCAGTGAAGAGACCCTTGCCGCCGAAAAAACCCTTAACCGAATCTGGGGAGAAGGTATCTTTGAAAACATTTTCCTGATGACGAAGGGCAGGCATGTTTCGGATCTTCAAGCTATGGGAGACAACATACTGCCAATGCTGAACCAGGATCTTATCTCAAGTATGCTGGTTTCGGGATTTATGCCGTCCATGGTCTTCCCCGGGGAAAAAAGGGCGACGGAGAACCTTCTGGCGTGGCGGTCTTTCTGGAACCCCAAACGGGTTGGGCAATTGAAGGAAGACCTGAAAGAAGCCTCCGCAAGGGTTGGGTTCAGGCCGAAGGCTTTCGAACCCTTTCTGGAAACCCTCTCAGATAAAAGCTACCGGGTCAAATCCACGGAAATCGGGCCGGAATTCTACCCCATGCTGGGTATTCGTCAAAATTCCGAAAACTCCCGATGGGTGCAGTTTTCAACCCTGAAACCCGGGCCGGCCTACGACGCCTTAGGTTTTTACGACCGATACGGACCCTATGGGAAAATATTCGATCCGACCTTTTTTTCCCAGAGGCTGGGGGGGCTTTTATTTTCAACGTTCTTGAACATGTTATGGATCATCGGTTTAAGTGTCATTGTTCTGCTTTATATCTACTTTCTGGACTGGCGCCTGGTGGTGGTTTCGCTCATACCTGTTCTTTTTGCGCTGGTCTGTACGTTGGGAACCCTGAACCTCATGGCCCGTCCCCTGGATATCCCCGGATTGATGCTTTCCATCGTGGTCATCGGTATGGGAATTGACTATTCGCTGTTCATGGTAAGGGCTCACCAGCGATACGCCACTGAGGATCATCCGTCTTTTCAATTGATTAAGATGACCGTTTTCATGGCATCCTCCTCCACCATCATTGGTTTCGGGGTTTTGTGCTTTTCCCGGCACGCCCTTCTCAGAAGCGCAGGATTGACGTCACTTCTGGGAATTGCCTATTCCCTGGCGGGCGCCTTTATCATTTTGCCGCCGGTTCTCAAATTCCTGTTTCGCGAGCCCCCGGAAAAGGCCGGAAAGACGTTACCCCTTCACCGGGCAGTCCTCAGGCGTTACCGCAATCTGGAGGCCTATCCGAGATGTTTTGCGCGCTTTAAAATGATGGTGGACCCCATGTTTAAAGAGCTTCCCCAATTTCTTGATGATAACTTGAACCCGAAGACCGTTTTGGATGTCGGTACCGGCTACGGTGTGCCCGCCTGCTGGTTTCTGGAACGATTTCCGGAGGCAAAGGTTTTCGGCATTGATCCCGGTGGGGAAAGGGTTCGCGTGGCATCCATGGCAGTGGGGAAAAGAGGCCGGATTGAGCAGGATGCAGCCCCCCATGTTCCAACGGCGCCGGCGCTGGCGGATGGGGCTATCATGCTGGACATGCTCCACTATTTATCGGATGATGTCCTGGCCCTCACCCTTGAGCGGCTTCACATGAATCTCAGCCAGGGCGGATGGCTTCTGATTCGTGTGGCTGCGCCCACTGAAGGTCGTTATTCATGGCCGTGGAAACTGGAGGCGCTCAAATCCAGACTTTCCCGAACTTCCCTGTATTACAGGCCCACCGGCATGCTGGTGGAAATGCTCACAAGCACCGGTTTCCGGATGAAACACAACACCCCCTCCGGGTCAAGGGGAGAATCCGTCTGGTTGATGGCTGAAAAAGGTTGAAGGATAATCCCATGTTGTCTAATTCTCTTTCACCCGCGCATCTCTTGGGCTTCGCCTCATTTTTTGCGGCGTTTGTGCTGGCCTTTTTTGATGTGGCCCTGGCGGTGGCGCCCCTGCTCCTGTTCGTGGCTCTCTGCATGGTGGCGCCTTTCCTGCCGCGATTCAGCTTTTTTCTCCCCATTATCAGCCGGGGAAACTCAGGTCAAAAGGCCGTATCTATCACCTTTGATGACGGTCCCGACCCATTTTCCACCGAACCGCTGCTGGCGCTTCTTGAGCAGCATGGGGTCAAAGCGACTTTTTTTGTTGTTGGAAAAAAGGCGGCTAATCATCCTCAACTAATCAAAAAAATACTTAAAAGGGGCCATTTGCTGGGAAATCATTCCTACAGCCATGACAACCTTTGCATGCTCAAAAGCAGCAAACACCTGTTTAGGGAAATCAGCGCCGCACAGGAAGTTCTGGCGCGGTTTCACGTCAGGCCTCTGGCTTTTCGGCCCCCCGTGGGTATCACCAACCCAAAGCTTTGGCGGGTGCTCAAGGAACTGGGAATGGTCAATGTAAACTTCAGCTGCCGTGGATTGGATGCGGGAAACAGACGGCTCAATGGGCTTTCAAGATGTGTGCTCAAACATTTGCAGAGCGATCATATCATTGCGCTCCATGATGTTATGCCGAAAAGGCGTGCATCATTAAAGCTGTGGTTGAATGAAATTGATAAAGTGCTTCAGGGCATCAAAGACCGGGGGCTGAAGGTGCTTCCTCTCTCGGAGCTCATCGGGCGACCGGTGATGATTTGCCCCCCTTCTCCTATGGATAACTGAAAAAAAGCTTGACAGAAATCCCGATAGCGTTTATCTATATAAACACTTTGTTAACTTTTATCTGCTTTTAGGGATCCCATGACCTTCCATCATTTTGAACCATTCTTTGAACGCGTCACCGCAGCAACCCAAATTCGGTCTCAAACGGAATTGGCAGCGGTATTGGGGATCAACCGCTCCGCCATAACCCAGGCCAAGAAAAAAGGCACGATTCCTGCCAATTGGATCCTTGGGCTGTCACGGAAATTCGGTTTGAACCCTGACTGGCTTGAAAGGGGAATCGGTGATCCGAGGGAGAACAAGATCGACCACGACCCTGAATTCGAAAAGATTCCGAAAGTCAATGCGCGCCTTTGCGCAGGCGGCGGTTCTTTTGAAGTGGGGTCGAATATCCAGGGGTTCTACGCGTTCAGGAAAGACTGGTTGAGCCGGAAAGGAAGCGCCGGTTCAATGGTCCTGATGGACATCTTCGGCAACAGCATGGCTCCCGAATTAAAGGACGGGGATACGGTTCTGGTTGATGAATCCCAGAAAGCGATTATTGCCGGTGCACTTTATGCGGTGGGCATTGAAGACACGGTGATGGTCAAACGGGTGGAAAAGCATCCGAACAACCTGGTACTGCAGAGCGACAACAAGGATTATGCCCCGATTTTTCTGCAGGAGGCTGAGATGAATATGGCCCGCATCATCGGGAAAGTGGTGTGGGTCAGCAGGGAATATAGATGAAGTGACCGCCGAATATTTTTTTGCCCAACATGTTAATAGAGATAAACGCAATGTTATTTAAATATACAAACGGAGGTGTGGAAAATGCAACAGAGATTTTGTGGGTGCGGATTTCCCGTATGGGTGCAGTATCGTTTTTCAGATTCCCAATGCCAACCGCTGTTCTGGTCAAGAGGCGAT
>JABGPV010000106.1 GCA_018644785.1 Deltaproteobacteria bacterium
TGGATGGAAGGAATATCAGGCAAAGGGCAATAATCAGGGTGGCGCCGGATGGATCGTGGGTGTAAAAGAAGCCGTCTTCCACTGTGATGCAATTCCGCTGAACAGCCGGATCATCACTGAGGCAGAAAGAGGTTTTCAGGTAGAACTCTATACCGAAATAGCGGGTACGGCGCGCATGGGGGATCAAATCCTCGCAGAGATTAAACTGCAGGTGGTGCAATCCGATACGGCTGAATAGAGGAGGTCGGGACCATGAACAGGAAAGAGAGCTTTGTGGCGCTGGTGACCGGTGGAAGTCGAGGCATTGGACGCGCCATTTGCCTGGAACTGGCAAGCGCGGGCTATTATGTGGTGATCAATTTCCATTCAAACAGTCCGGCCGCTGAAGAAACCCTAGAGATGGTGACAGGGCAGGGGGGGCACGGTGAGATCAGCCGTTTTGACGTGGCCAATGCCCGCGAGACCCAAAAAGCGATCGGAGACATGATTCATCGGCATGGGCATATCCATGTTCTGGTCAACAATGCGGGCATTACATCCGATGGACTTTTTGTATTTATGACCGAAAATGAATGGGACAGCGTTATCAATACCCATCTCAAGGGTTTTTACAACGTCACACGTCCCGTTCTGGAAAATATGGCGGCCCAAAAACAGGGCAGTGTCGTGAGCATTTCGTCGGTATCAGGCATCGTGGGGCACCGGGGGCAGGCCAACTATTCGGCGGCCAAGGCCGGGATTATCGGCGCCAGCCGTGCCATCGCATCTGAAGTGGCACGGTTGGGCGTCAGGGTTAATGTGGTGGCGCCGGGTTTGATTCAGACTGAAATGATCGAAGACATTCCAAAGGGACAGATCAAAGGAATGATCCCCATGGCCCGGGTGGGTCGGCCGGAAGAGGTGGCAACGGTGGTCCGGTTCCTCTGCTCTGATGATGCGTCTTATGTGACCGGCCAGGTGATTTCAGTCAACGGGGGAATGGTTTGAGATGGCAAGAAATGGAAGACTGCGAAATCTCCGTTCAAAATGGCCGGCCCTGTGTATCGTATTCTTATTCATGGCGGTTCCCTGTGCCCGGGGCGGGGACTGGGATCGGATTCGGGAAAAAGCGATCGATATTCAAACCATCAGCGCGCAATTTGTTCAGGAAAAACACCTGGAAATTCTCATAAAACCATTAATATCCAAAGGGGCATTTTATTTCACGGCACCGGGATCACTGAGGTGGGAATATTTTTCCCCCATACAGAGCATTCTGCTCATGCACGACGGGAGGGTACGCCGCTTTATCGGTAGTGAAAGCGGTTTTAAGGAAGACGCCAGTCCGGGCCTTCAAGCCATGGAAATGGTGCTTCAGGAGATTACCCTCTGGCTGAAGGGAGAATTTACCGACAACCCCAATTATCATTCATCTCTTGAGGGGGATAACAAAATCGTGATGGTGCCCAGGAACAAAGCATTTGCAAAAATCATTCAAAAAATTGAAATCCTGCTCTCGGATCGCCCCGGCGTGATCGAAACCGTCACCATATATGAGGGGAAAACCTCTTTTACGAAGATCCGCTTTCGGGATGTCAATATCAATCAGGGCGTGGCGGATACCCTTTTTGAATCTATCCCATAATGAACGGACACCCGGTAATGTTTGGTGAAACAAAAAACGTTAATACATAGCGCCCGAGGTCCTGTGCTGCTCCTGTTGGGGATGTTGCTTTTAACGGGTTGCGCCGGCATGCCCCGTATCGTCGCCGTTGATACTGCCCGGGCTTCAAAAACCATTTATGCATGCGAAAACGCCTTTCCCGGTGGCAAATGGCAGTTTGCCCACGTCATTGAGGCGGATCTTCCCGGAGGTCGGGACGCTCAGCTGATCGGGGTCACCGAAGTGTCCAACCACCCGAAACGGATTCATGCGGTCATGATGACCATTGAGGGCCTTGTGCTCTTCGATGGTTTGGCGCTCTTTGATGGTCTGGAAGACGGTAAATTGACCATCAACCGGAGTGTTGCGCCTTTTGATTCCATTGGCTTTGCCAGAGGATTAATGGAGGATATCCGCTTTATTTTTCTTAAACCTGATGGTGCACCCATGGATGCGGGCATCACCGAAAATGGATTCGAGATATGCCGCTACCGGGTTTCAGATGACGCGGTCATCGATGTGATGGTTCGTCCGGATCGCATGCTTGAAATCCGAAAATACACAAATGAGCGATTGATCAGAAAGGTTGTTGCCGAATTAACCCCGGGATCCGTCCCCGAAAAAATAACCTTTACGGCACAAGAACCCGCCGGATATCGCCTGAACCTGCGACTGATCAGTGCGGAACAGATAAGTACGGGCGAATGATGATTCGCCCCTAACCAGGAATTCTTATGAAATTTAAACTCATCTATCCCAAGTGGGCAAAACTTGAAAAGCAGACCGAATTTCATCTGCCGCCCCATGGGCCTGTTGTTTTTGCCGCCGCCCTTCCGGACCTTGTTGAGGTGGAATTTATCGATGAAAACCTGGAAGAGATCCCTTTTGATGATCCGGTGGATTTTGTGGGCATCTCCATGATGCTGACCATTCAGGTGAAAAGGGGTTGGGAGATTGCCGATAGTTACCGCAAAAGGGGCATAAAAGTCATATTCGGGGGTATCGCCACCATGCTGCATGCCGAGGAAACCCTGCCGCACGGCGACGCGGTTTTTCTGGGAGAAGCGGAAGGGCGCATGGAAAAGGTTTTTTCGGACTTTTCAAAGGGAGATCTGCAGCCCGTCTATGACTACCTCAATGATCGTCCCCCCATCGAAATGGTAGGAACCGCCCGGCGCGACATTTTAAATCAGACCCTTTACAATTACCGAGGGGTCCAGATGGTGGACCTGGTTCACGCCTCCAGGGGATGCCGTTTCCATTGCTATCCCTGCGCCGTGGCCTATCTGGGAGGACAGGTGTTCAGACCGCGTCCCATTGACAAGGCCATCGCCGAAATGGAGAGCATCGACAACAACCGTCTATTTATCGTCGATAACTCCCTGGCCCAGAACACCCAGTGGGAGCTGGACCTGTTCCGGGAAATGATCCCCCTTAAAAAGAAATGGTGCAGCCACCCCATTGAAGATAACCCCGAAGTCCTGGATCTGGCCGCCCGGGCCGGGGCCTGGTATGTATATCAGGCGGTGTTTGATACCTCCGACTACATCAGGGACCGGATCAAGCGATATCATGACCATGGCATTTCGGTGGAAGGCACCGTCCTCCTGGGCCTGGACCACCACACGGAAGACTATATTAAACACCTCGTCGATTTTCTGCTGGAGATCGATCTGGACCTGGCGGAGTTCACGGTACTCACCCCATTTCCCCATACCAAGGCGTTTCAGGATCTCAAAAACCAGAACCGGATCTTTTCCTTCAATTGGAATGATTATTCAGCGGACCGGGTCGTTTATCAACCGAAACACATGTCGCCCGAGAGACTGCAGGAATTGTTCTACTATGCCTGGGACACCTTTTATGAGGATGAAAGCCAGCAAATGAAGATGTTCAAACTGCTTCAGAAAGTCGTTGAACGGGAGAAGCAGGACGACACTTTCAGACCCAGAAAGCGTGAGTTGGCAAAACAGGCCTTTGGCAGGAAGTCGATTTAAAAGAATTTATTATGAAGCATGGAAACGGAACAATGAACCACAAAATGAAGCAGGAAGTGAAGGGGTATGGCATAGAGACCTGCTTTGGCGCCGGCGGCTGCCCCAACCGTGCATGCCATACCGACGATCTTCCGGAAATGATGGAGAAGGTTCTGGAGAGAAAAGACCTCAAAGGGTTCTTGCAGCGGAAAGTGAAAGGGCCATTAAAGAGGCACCATGAATTCCGGGTGTCGGTATCCGATTGCCCCAATGGGTGTTCCCGGCCCCAGATTGCGGATTTCGGTCTGCTGGGAGCCGAAAGACCCAAGGTGTCTAAGAAACCCTGCAACGCTTGCGGGGCCTGCGAAGCGATCTGCAAAGAAGAGGCCATTGTTTTGCAGGGGGAAACGGTCCGGATTGATGAATCCAGATGCCTGGCTTGTGGGCAATGTATCGGGGTATGCCCTACCGGAACCCTCATTTCGGCGGAGAAGGGATATCGAATCCTTCTGGGCGGCAAGCTGGGAAGGCATCCAAGGCTGGCGGAGGCGCTGCCCTCCATTTACTCGTCTGCCCGGGTTCTGGAAGCGCTGAATCAGTGCCTGGATCACTATCTTCGCTTTTCCACTCAAGGGGAACGGCTTGGAGAGATTCTGGAACGGGTCCCCTTCAGCTATAAACCTGATGAACCCAAGAAGAAATCCGGATCCACCGGTTCAAAAACCTGAAATCAGGAGAGCTTATGGCCAACGGCGATAAAGTATGGAGAGATCAACACGGTGTCTGCCATGTTGAGGGGAAAGACAAGACAGAAGCCTTCGGCCTGATGGGGTATGCCCATGGAAAAGACAGGGGAATGCAGATACTTCTAATGCGTATCCTGGGACAGGGGCGGGCGTCTGAACTCCTCGATTCCAGTGATGAAGTGCTTGGAATCGACAAATTCTTCAGGAGAATGAACTGGACCGGTTCAATCTCTTCGGAAATCGAAAAATTTTCTCCTGAAACAAAAGAGGCAACGGAAGCCTATTGCAAAGGGGTAAACAGCGCATTTGAAGAAAAATTCCATGGGAATGCAAACTTTTGAGGTTTAAACCGGAGCCCTGGAGCCTTGAAGACGTTATTCTTATCTCACGGATGATCGGTTATCTGACCCTTGCACAGTCCCAGGGTGAAATGGAAAGACTGCTGATCGAATTTGTCCAGGCCGGCATGGATGAAGAAAGGCTGAATGAGCTTTTCCCGGGAGTCCTTGGAGGACTCGATATTGACCTTGTCAAAAAGATAGAACTTCAGGAACGACTCGTCTCCCCCACATCTCTCTGGAATATCGCCGTGCCATTGATGATGGCATCCAATAACTGGGCAGTTTCAGGAAAAAGGACTGCTTCAGGCAAACCGATTCTATCGAACGACCCTCATCTGGAAGTCAACAGACTCCCGAATATCTGGTATGAAATGGTACTCAAAACAAAGGGCCGATACGCAATGGGCGGAACCATGCCCGGGGTGCCTGCCCTTCTTGTGGGGCGAAATCCGGATCTCGCATGGAGTGGCACTTATACATTCATGGACAGTACGGATTCATGGATCGAAAAGTGCAAAGACGGGAAATATATGTGTGAGCCCGGCAAGTGGATAGATTTTACCGAGAGAGAAGAAATAATAAAGAGAAAGAAAAAAGATTCCGTGAAAGTCGTCTTTTACGAGAACAAGCACGGCACCCTTGAAGGAAATCCGAACAGGGAGGGGTATTATATCGCCACTGCATGGGCGCCTGCCTTTTCAGGCGCCGTTACATTTGACAGCGTTATTGGAATTCTTGACGCAAAGACGGTTGCAGAAGGGATGGATCTCCTCGGCCGTGTGGAGACATCCTGGAATTTTGTCCTTGCAGACAAAGGCGGAAATATCGGCTACCAGATGTCCGGCCTGATGCCGAAAAGACGGGAAGGGGTCAGTGGGTTTGTTCCCTTGCCCGGTTGGGAAGAAAGAAATGACTGGCAGGGGTTTGAAAAACCGGAAGACCTGCCGCGATGCCATAACCCCGAATGCGGCTACTTTGTTACAAGCAATCAGGACCTTAACGAATACGGAAAGGTTAATCCCATTAATGTTGGCATGGGGCCCTACCGTTCAGACCGGATTGGCAAACTTCTTTCTGAGAATAATGCCGTCACCCATGAAACCATGTATGAATTGCATTATGATGTCTATTCAATACAGGCTGAATTATTCATGAAGATTCTCGGCCCACTTCTTCCTGACACAAGGCAGGGAAAAATACTCAAGAACTGGAATTTTGAATACACGGCTGATTCAGAAGGGGCATTTCTTTTTGACAGGTTTTACAGAGCGCTTTACCTGGAAGGTTTCGGAAAAAACGGTTTCGGTGTCGAGGCTGTTGAACATATTGACAAACATACCGGCATGTTTAACGATTTTTATATAAACTTCGACCGGATACTCCTTTCTGAAAATTCATTATGGTTTGGCAACCGGTCAAGAGAGGACCTCTATCTGAAGGCTGCTGAAAAGGCCTTGAAATCGCAGCCTGAAAAATGGGGAAATACCCGAAAAGTAATGATGAAGAATATTCTCTTTGACGGCAAGCTCCCAAAATTTCTCGGGTTTGACCGTGGTCCCATAACCATTCAAGGAAGTCTCGCCACACCGCATCAGGGGCAGGTTTTCGAAAGTGCCGGGCGGCAGACCACTTTTGCACCGTCATTCAGAATGGTTATGGATCTTGCCACAGATGAAATGAATACCAATATGGCGGGAGGACCGTCGGACCGTAGATTTTCAAAATGGTATTGTTCGGATCTAGAAAACTGGATATCAGGGAAATACAAGACAATCGCTGTGGATTCCGAGAAAAAGCATAAATTATAGGCCCTTATCACCTGGTTTTCTACGACAAAAAACAAGAAGTTCATTGACTGAAAAACCTAAAACCTAAAACTTTAAACTTTAAACTTCAAACTTCTAACTTTCAACTCTTATCTTCACCTGAAGGCGAAAAGCTCTTGGATTTTCGGACCAGATAAATGGCCACGGCTAAAATGAGTACGGTGACGGAGAGCAGTCCGATTTCCACCATGTCCTGCCGGAAAGTAAGGGATGCCCCCACATTGCCGGCTGAACCCGCCACCACGGCCGTCAGCACCAGGATGCGCCGCACCGATGCGATAATGCCCACCACGAGAATGGGTTCCACCTGAAGTGTGCCAACCTTAAGGAAGGCAACTGTGGTGTAGACGACCTGGGCAAGCATGAGTGTGAGCAGGGCCTGGTCAAAGAGCTTGATGGTTGCCGTTGCGAACTCTCCCTTGAAGTAGAGGGGTAAGCCTTCCACGACAATGAAGACGAGGAAAATAACCGCTACGACAATGAGCAGCGCACCCACAGCCCAGTAGATTCCCCTTTCGGCCCATTCGGCCCAGTATAAAGCATTTTTTTTCATTTGGATTGTCCTCCGTGACAATTGTGTAGCGGCGATTATCGAGGCTGGTTTCCAGTTCAGAAGCGCACCGGCCTGACAAAGGCGTCCTTTCCCGCATAGACGGCTGCAATTCCCAGATCTTCTTCAATACGGAGCAACTGGTTGTACTTCTCGACCCGTTCTCCCCTGGCCGGAGCGCCGGTCTTCAGGTGGCCCGTGTCCAGGGCCACGGTCATGTCCGCGATAAAACTGTCCACGGTCTCGCCGCTTCGGTGTGAAACAAATGCCCCCCACCCGGTTCGCTGACACATCCTCACGGCCCGGATGGTCTCGGTAAGGGTCCCGATTTGATTCAGCTTAATCAGGGCCGCATTGGCGCAGTTCTCGCGAATGCCCCGGGAGATGTATTCCACGTTCGTCACAAAGAGGTCGTCTCCCACCAGTTCAATTTGGTCCCCTAACCGGCTGTTCAGAACCTTCCAGCCCTCCCAATCATCCTCGGCCAGTCCGTCTTCAATGGAGATGATGGGATAGGCATTCATCAGTTTTTCGAAGTAGTCCACCATCTCTTCCGAGGTGCAGGTGCGGTTCTCGGTGCGCAGGTTGTATCGGCCGTCATCAAAGAACTCACTGGCGGCAGGGTCCAGGGCAATTCCCACATCGGCGCCGGGCCTGAGCCCTGCCTTCTCAATCCCCTTGATGATGACCTCCAGGGGTTCCTCGTTGGAGGAAACATTGGGGGAAAAGCCTCCCTCATCCCCCACACCCACATGATGACCGGACTCCATGAGAACCGATCGCAGGGCCTGATAAATTTCAGAAGCCCATTGCATGGACTCCCTGAAACTCCCCGCGCCATAGGGGCCGATCATGTATTCCTGAAAGTCTGAACCCTGCCAGCGGGCATGGGCGCCCCCATTTATGATGTTCAGCATGGGGACGGGAAGGCGCACGGCGCCCGGTCCGCCGAGGTATTGATACAAAGGAAGACCGGCGGCCATGGCCGCTGCCTTTGCCACGGCCAGGGAAACGCCCAGGGTGGCATTGGCGCCCAGCCTTGCCTTGTTGGGGGTGCCATCCAGTTCCAGCAGTTTTTCATCAATGTCCACCTGCCGGTGGGCATGAAAACCCATTAGGGCATCATTGATGATGCCGTTTATATTCTCAACTGCTTTGAGCACGCCCTTTCCCCCATAACGGTTTTTATCGCCGTCACGCAGTTCCAGGGCCTCTCGGGAGCCCGTGGAAGCACCTGAGGGAACGCCCGCGCGAGAACGGATTCCGGATGCCAGCGTGACCTCCACTTCCACCGTTGGATTACCGCGACTGTCCAGAATCTGACGACCCAAAACCTGGGTGATGTCTGTCTTTTTTTGATGGCTCATCTTTTCTTCCTCTTCATATGTCAAAAAATTAACCTGACAAGTAAAATTTGTGTTTCAATTTTCACTTTTTCAGTAAAAAATGCAACCAAAAAGATGCAATCAGCGGGTATCTATTAACTGTGCAATATTTATATGTTATTATGGAATATGGTTGCATCGGAAAAACAGCGTTCCAATGAAAAGCTCAAAACCGATTCGGCGAGAGGTAGATCACATGAAAAAAGATTGGAAGTATTATCTGGGGATGTCTCTGTTCTTATACAGCTTTCTGCCCATAAGCATTGTGGCCATTCTCCCTTTTCTGGGCATGACCCTGGCGCAAGCCGGCGCTTTTGCCGTGGTTTTCCTGGCATCAGGCGAGGTGGCTTTTCTGTGTGCCGCGGCGCTTCTGGGAAAGGAATTTGTAACGGCCCTCAAGAAACGGATCAAGGCCTGGTTCAAGCGGCCCCACGAACCCAAACCCATTGGCCGGAACCGGCACCGTCTCGGTATTGCCCTGTTGGCGGCCAGTTTCCTGCCCTATTATGTCATGCTGATTTACCTGCTCTTTTTTTCACACAAGGAATCCGAGATCAATTTTCTGGCCTGGACCCTGGTGGCCGGTGAAGCGGCCTTCATGACCAGTCTGTTCATGCTGGGCGGGGATTTCTGGGATCGCCTGAAGCAACTCTTTGTATGGCCCGGGGAGGAAATGAAAAAGGTTCCGGTATAGAGAAGAACCATGGGCAGTATTTGTCTCTATTGAAGGGATTATTGGGTTTTTTTCTCTGCGCCGGAAGATTTCGCTTTTGGGTCAAGTTAAAGTACCCGACGCCGGCTTTCGGAAAAAGTTAGCCTTGATCCACCGCCAATTCAGAATTACGTGCAGCAGGGCCACAACGGCAAAGACAATGCCGCCCCCCTCATGCATGATTTCGAATGTTTTACCGGGCAGTATGTCGTGCAACAGTCCTATCAGAACCTGATTGATCAGGAGAATCCCCAGCAGTGGGTTTATTATTTTCAGGATAAAGTTTTTCATGAATTGCTCCTCCGAATGCTTCAATGATCGAACATCAATGATGATATAGAGATATGGCGCCTGCCTGAAATCTATTCTATCACGGCGTACAACATAAACCAAGATGTGTTCTTGAACGATTCCATTGCTCGACTTCCGTTACGAGAAACTTCAAATCTCTAGATTTGCCAACGCATTGAATCCCCGGTGTATTCTCTTATAAAAAATCATTGACAAGCTGCCTTTCCTCTGATAAAAATCCATCAAACGTTTGTTTGGTAAATATTATCATGACAAAAAAGGTTGATAGAATTAAAGAAATTCACAGTGTTGTCACCCGGTTATTTGCCCGGAACGGGTATCACAACACCTCCATGCGGGAAATCGCCAGGGGGCTTGGGATGAACCAGTCCTCCCTTTACCATTATTTTGACAGCAAAGAGGACATCCTGTATGCCCTGATCAACGATGCCATGGACGATGCTCTGAACACCCTGGAAGAAATCTGCAAAACCGATATTTCGCCCCACGGAAAACTCAACCGGGTCCTCAGCTTTTACACTAATTTTTATGCGGGAGATCAGGATCGCCTCCGGCTGCTGGTGAACGAACAGGGCAACCTGGGGAAAGATTACCGCCGGGTTCTCATCAAAAAGGAACGGCGCTATGTACACCTCATTCAGTCCATTTTAAAGGCGCTTGCCCATGAAGGCCGAATGAAGCCCATTCCGCCTGTCGTGGCCGCCTTCGCTTTTTTCGGCATGGTTCACTATACCATCAAATGGTACGACAGGGACGGTCCGGTAAAATCCGGTGAACTGGCGGATTATTTTCTGGAAATTTTCACAAAAGGTATTTTTCTGTAGCAACAAAGGAGTAAGCTTTTATGGTCTCTTTTCCGGCCCTTGCCGTTCAGGGAGACGGCGGCATCTCAGGTTATGTTTTCATGTGGATCATCGCCATTGTGGCGCTGACGACGTTTGCATTCATCATTCGAAGCCGCATCGACCTCCTTCTGGCCGGTCAGAAAGATCCCCGGTTTTCAAACTTGAAGCAGCGTTTCCTGGATCTTGTCGAATACGGTTTCATTCAGAAGCGCCAGCCGCGGTATCTGTGGGCAGGCGTGATCCACATCATGATATTCTGGGGGTTTGTGGTGCTGGGATTAAGGTCCCTGGACCTGGTGACCGAAGGCCTCGGATTTCCCATCTTCCGCCCGTTCATGCACAGCCCGTTGGGTCCATTTTACAACGCCTTGAAAGATGTCTTTGAACTGATTGTGCTCGTGGCCTGTATATGGGCGATCCTCAGACGGGCCATTGTGAAACCCGAGCGATACGAAGGGAGCCACACGGTAGAGGCGTATCTGGTGCTGGGGCTCATCAGTTTTCTCATGATAACCGACATGCTCTTTGAAGGGAGCGGAATGCTGCTCACCGGTGAGGCGGGGGAATGGCTTCCGGCGGCATGGATCGGAACGCTTTTTCTGCCGGAGAACAACCCCGGGGCTCTCTCGGTGATTTTTCGTGCCACCTACTGGCTTCATATCCTGGCCTTTTTTGTGTTTCTAAACATGCTTCCCCTGTTCAAGCACTTTCATATTATTACGGCGCTTCCCAATGTGTTTTTCAGGAAACAGCGCAAAGGTGAAATCAAACCCGCCCGATACGGGGTGGACGATATCTTTGAATTGGAAACCCTGGGGGTTGAAAAAATCGAAGACTTCACCTGGAAGCATATCCTCGATCTTTACACCTGCACCGAATGCGGCCGCTGCACGGACAACTGCCCGGCCAACACCATTGGAAGACCCCTTTCTCCCAAAGAGTTCACCATCAAGCTCAGGGACCATGCCTATGAAAAATATCCGATTTTGCCATCTTCGGTCACCCATAATAAACAGGAGGAAGAGCCCGCCCCGATGGTTGGCGGGATCATCGGTCTGGGCGAATTGTGGTCCTGCACCACCTGTGGCGCCTGCGAGGAAGAGTGCCCGGTATTTATTGAATATATTGATAAAATCATTGATATGCGGCGGCATGTGCTGGAAACGTCCCGGAACCCCAAAACCTTTAACCAGATTCTCATGTTTGTTGAAAAGACGGGAAACCCCTTTGGCAAACCGGCTGCCAAACGCGCCGACTGGGTCAAGGAACAGGAAGCGGGCGACGTGAAGATCCTCAAAGAAGGGGACCGGGTGGACGTGTTGTACTATGTGGACGGGTACGCTTCTTTTGACCCCCAATCCCAGAAAATCGCGGCTTCAATTGTGAAGGGATTAAAACTTGCGGGCATGGACTTCGGTATTTTAGGGAAACGGGAAAAAGACACGGGTCACCAGGTGCGGCGCATGGGGGAGGAGGGGTTGTTTCAGGTCCTGGTGGAGGAAAACACGGAAACCCTCTCAAGTATCAATTTCAAGTGGATCGTTACCACGGATCCCCATGCTTATAACGCCCTTAAAAAGGATTATCCCAAAAGCTACAAGGTGTTTCATTATACGCAATTCTTCCTCTCCCTGGTGGAAACGGGCCATTTGCGTCCCCAAAAGGCGGCGGACCGAAGCGATCTTTATACCTACCATGACCCGTGCTATCTGGGGAGACACAACGGCGTTTACGAGGCACCCCGGCGCCTGCTCCAATCCATCCCGGAACTTCGGCTGGTGGAAATGGCGCAAAGCCGGGATCGCAGCTTCTGCTGCGGCGGCGGCGATGTTGTGCTGTGGCACGAAATCGAACAGGAAGAGATGCGCATGGCTGAAAAAAGGGTTCGGATGGCCCTTGATACGGGCGCCAATGTGATGGTGACGGCGTGCCCCTTCTGCTTTATTCATTTTGAAGACGCCATCAAAACCGGTGGGTTTGAGGATAGAATCAGGGTGGTGGATTTGATGGAACTTTTTATGGCTCATAGCTGATGGGTGATTTTGGATTAAAAATGATTCATGTATTTTTTGAAAAGTTTCCGGTTTTATCTGTTCCCGCGCGGGAGCGTAGGAGCGAGAACTTTGTTAAATAATCCCGGCTTGTGTCCATAGTCGTTTAGCCTATCCAATGGACGAATTGGTAAAAACAACGTTTTGTTGTCCATGTCCCATCGGGACATTTGAAAATAGCCCGGCAATTCATTGCCGGGATTTGATGAACGTGCAATTTTTTTAGTCCCATCGGGACGACAGAAAATAGCCTGATAATTTATTGCCTGCAAAGGAATCATGAATGGGAAATTCCTATATCAGCGTTTACATTCATTATATTTTCAGCACTAAGGAACGTCTTCCCTTGATCCTTCCTGAAATTCAAGATCGTTTATGGCCCTATATAGGCGGCATCGCGAGGAAAAACAATATGAAGGCATTGGCGGTGGATGGTATGCCGGATCATATTCACATTCTATTATCGTTGCCTGCCACCATTTCCATATCCAAAGCGGTTCAAATAATTAAAGGGAATTCCTCTAAATGGATCACTGAAAGATTTCAGACCTCGAATCCTTTTTCATGGCAAAAAGGTTATGGGGCTTTCAGCATAAATATTTCGATTTTGCAGGATACAATCCATTATATCCAAAAACAGGCTGTGCATCATCGCCATAAATCGTTTAAAAATGAATACCTTGATTTTTTGAAGAAAAATGAGGTCTTTTATGATGAGCAATATGTTTGGGTTTGATGGTTGGCGATTTCAAGCTCTGTCGTCCCTACGGGACTAATTGCATTTACATGAACAAATCCCGGCAATAAATTGACGGGCTATTTTCATGCGTCCTTACGGGACAGAAAGAAGGAGGAGAAATATGAATATCATAGTGTGCATTAAACGGGTTCCCCTCACTCAGGAGGTGGATCTTGAAATTGACGACACCGGAAAAAAGATTAAAGAAGACGCACTGGCGTATGTCATCAACGACTGGGACAACTATGCCATCGAAGCGGCCGTGCAGCTTCAGGAAGCCTTGGGCGGAGACGTGACCGCGGTCACCATCGGAAGCGAAGATGATGAAGAAGTGCTCAGAAGGGCCCTGGCCATGGGGGCGGACCGGGCCATTCGAATTGATCCGGGAAATCTTACGCTGGACGGTTATCTCAACGCCAGGATCCTGGCAAAGCCCATCTCCGAATTGGATTATGATCTGATCCTTACCGGGGTTCAGTCTGAAGATCAGAATACGGGCATGGTGGGGATCATGCTGGCGGAGCAGCTGGGACTGGCCCATGCGGCCATAACCAACGGCCTTGAACCGGATGACGGTGCCGCCAAAGTCCGTGTGGAACTGGAGGGGGGCATTGATGAAGTCTCCCGGGTTCAGCTCCCGGCCCTGTTGACCATTCAGACCGGCATCAACGAGCCGAGGTATGTCTCCATCATGGGGATCCGAAAGGCAAAAAAGAAAGAGTTGAAGGTGATGTCTCTGGAGGAGCTGGGTTTTACAGCCGAAGACTTAACCCCTCAGACACGCATTGAAGAGGTGTTTCTGCCCCCTGAAACCGAAGGGGCCGAAATGATTGAAGGGAATCCTGCAGAAATGGCTGAGACCATCATACGCATCATGGGAGAAAAGGGGGTGACGGTTTAAATGGGCGACATATTTGTGATAGCAGAACACCGAAATGGAGAAATTCGGGACATTACATTTGAAATGCTGCAAAAAGCAGGCGCGCTGGCGCAAGACTTGTCCTGTAACGTGTCAGCCGTGTTGCTGGCAGGCCCCAATGAATCCTTTTCGAGTGATTTGTCAAAATGGGCGGACCGGGTCCTGGTTTTTGAAGATGAACGGTTGAAAACCTACAATTCGGACCTTTACACCGGCATCTTAACGGCCCTGGTGCGGGAGCAGCAGCCTTTTCTCACTCTCGTAGGACACACGTCCTGGGGCCTGGACTATGCCCCCGCCCTCGCGGTAAGGACCGGCTTCCCGCTGGCCACGGATGTTAACGACATTCTTCTGGAGGACGGACGTCCCCAGGTCATTCGCCAGATGTACGGCGGCAAACTGTTTTCCAGGGTTTCCTTTGAGCAGTCCGAAGGCTATATGATTACGGTAAGGCCGGGGGTTTTTCAGGTGGACACGGCGGGTGATAAGACGGGGGCAGTGGTTTCGCAGAATCTTCCGGAGGACCTTCAAAGTCCCCGCCGGGAATTCCTGGAATTTGAAGAGACGGCCGCAGGCGATGTGGATATCACCCAGGCGGACCTTCTGGTATCGGTGGGAAGAGGCGTGGGAGAAGCGGATAATATTTCCGCGGTACAGGAACTGGCGGATCTGTTGGGCGGAACCCTTTCCTGCTCCAGGCCTGTGGTGGATAAGAACTGGCTTCCCAAGTACCACCAGGTGGGCACTTCCGGCAAGAGCGTCAAGCCCAAAGTCTATCTGGCGCTGGGCATCAGCGGCGCCTTTCAGCATGTGGCGGGCATCACGGGAGCGGACTGTGTGATTGCCGTCAACAAAGACAAAAAAGCGCCAATTTTTAGAGTGGCGGATTATGGCATCGCGGACGATTTGTTTACGGTGGTGGAGGCGTTGAAGGGGAAAGTGAAAAGCGCTTAAGAGCTGTTTACAGATTGTGGTTTCCGGTATTCGTTCATAGGGTAAACTCTTTTTTTCGCGTTGGGTCTGTCTGGTAACTTTTCTTGTCCTGCAGGGACATACGAAAATAGCCCGGCAATTTATTGCTGGGAAAAATTCACCTAAATTTGATTAGTCCCGTAGGGACGGCAGAATTCAGGTTCAAAAGGAAAATACGGTCCTCAGAGAGCGTTTGGAAAACAAAGGCGGATCGTTTGATTTAAGGGGTGACATCGGAATTTAAAGCGATTCGTTCCTTTTCTGCCGTCCCGCTGGGACTAAAATAAATGGCTGGTCGTCTAAACCCGGCAATGAATTGCCGGGCTATTTTCAATTGTCTCTACGAGACATTAGCCTAACACTTTGAAGTAACGTTTGTTTTTAACCGGAAACCGATGAATTATGGAGGAGACGTATGGATTTTGGGTTAGACAAGGAACAACAGGATATTGTGGCGGCGGCAAAAGAGTTTGCCATGGGGGAATTCCCGGACCGGGCCCAGGAATTTGACCGAAACGAAACGTTTGACCAGGATATCTGGCGAAAAGCGTGCGAATTGGGCTTTGTGGGCGTCTTCATTCCGGAGGAATACGAGGGGGCCGGTTATGGTTTCCTGGAGCATTGTTTGATCTCCGAGGAATTCTGGGCCGTTGATCCGGGCATCGGGCAGGCTATTTTGTCATGCACCTTCGGATCCGAACTGTTGATGCTCTTTGGAACAGAAGGCCAGAAACAGACGGTACTGCCCAAACTGGTG
>JABGPV010000107.1 GCA_018644785.1 Deltaproteobacteria bacterium
TCTCGGAGGAATTCCGCATTCCTTTCATCTTGAGACCCGCCATTCGCGTCTGCCATGCCCGGCAAAACCTTTCCTGGGACACACTTAAAGCCAAACATATTAAATATGGGGCCCGAAAAGCCTCATTTGAAAAGGATCCGGGCCGCTGGGCTGCAACCCCCCGGTTCCGGTTTATCCTCCATGGGGAACTGAACAAAAAACTGGATGCCATCGGAGAGCGGTTCTCCGCCCTGTCCCACATCAATTACCACAATCTGGATGAGGGAAAACAGTACCCACTGGGAATCATCGCGGGTGGCGTACCGTTCGCCGCCATCAATGACATCCTGAAAGATGAAAAAAGAGACGATATCCCCCTGTTAAAACTGGGCGCCCCCTACCCGCTTCCCAAACGCCTGACCGACGAATTCATGGGGGCCTGCGAAAAAGTATTGGTGTTGGAGGAAACCGACACCCTCATCGAATACCTGCTGGGAGACAACCGGAAAGTTCTGGGTCGCATCTCGGGGCACGTCCCCTCCCAGGGGGAACTGCTGCCAAAGGTTATTTTTGATTGTCTGGGAAAGATCCTTAAAGAACTGAAGCTTGAACCTTTCAACCGTAGAGAGAATTACGGGATAAACCAACTGGTCCAGAGCCTGGAACTGCCCATTCGAAAACCGACCCTCTGTGCGGGATGCCCCCACCGCGCCAGCTTTTTCACCATCCGAAAAACCCGGCCCAAGACCATCTTTACCTCCGACATCGGCTGCTATACCCTGGGGCTTAACCTGGGGGCCGTGGACACGGTGCTGGACATGGGCGCCGCCATCACCATGGCATCAGGTTTTTATCATGCCTACAAACAGGATGGTGTTGACCAACCGGTGGTGGCCACCATCGGCGACTCCACCTTTTACCATTCGGGCACGGCGGGGCTCTTAAACGCCGTTTACAATGACGCCCGGTTCATCCTGGTCATTCTGGATAATCTCATCACCGCCATGACCGGCATGCAACCCACCCCCGGCATCGGTATCCGGGCCGACGGCAGCAAAGGAAAAGCCATCCCCCTGGAACGGGTGGTCAAGGGATGCGGCATCGATTTCATCGAAGAAGTGGACCCCTACGATACCAAGGCCATGGGCGCCCTCATGAAACAGGCGACCCAGTACGTGGAATCCCCCGATGGCGGCATTGCGGTCATTATCGCCCGGCACCCTTGTGTCATCGCTTACCGGGCGGAAGCGGTTCCCGAACGCATACCAGTGGAAGTTACCGATGACTGTACCGAATGCAATTTCTGCCATGACCGGTTTGAATGCCCCGCCCTGTACAAAGATGAAAGCTTAGGCCGGACCGACATCAACCAGGCCCTGTGCGTCCAATGCGGCGTCTGCCTGCAAGTCTGCCCCACGGGAGCCATTGTGGCAACTGAGGAATGAAAACAGCATCAATATGAGAGGAATATAATGGAAAACGTAAACATGATATTCTGTGGTCTGGGTGGGCAGGGGATCCTTTTCATGACCAAAATTTTTGCCCGGGCCGCCCTTGATAAAGGACTGCAGACCCTGGGGGCCGAAACCCACGGTATGGCCCAGAGGGGCGGATCGGTGGTGTCCCATCTCAAGCTGGGAACAGCATCCAGCAGCCTGGTACGAGAACAGACCGCCGGTTTTCTGCTGGCCCTGGAAGAAAATGAAGCCTATCGCAATCTGCCTTTTCTGGCCCCTGGTGGACGCCTTTACGTGAACGCGGAAGCAAATGAGTTCCCCAGGAAAGACGTCATCCCGTATATGGAAAAACAGGGGATCAGCACCCATGCCTTCCCTGCCCAGAAAACAGCTATGGCACTGGGGAACCCCATGTCCACCAATCTGGCGTTGATGGGTTTCTTTGCTGCCTCTGAAGACGAACCCTTTACCCATGATGAATTGCGTCAAACCATCATCAGCGTTAGCCCCGACCGTTTCAGGGAAAACAACCTCAAGATCTTTGATGCGGGATTGGGTTCCTAGGGCTGACTCAACAATAAATTCGCAGAATAGACGCTCAGATTTAGGTCGGATGGGGTTCCCTCTCCTCCTGCTGGATCTGGATTTTGATTCCGGTCCCGAGCGTTATGATTCAAAATATTTTTCAAGCCCCATGTGCCGGTGCAGGCTCAAAAATACATCCTTTCTCTCTTTCAACAGTATGAAAAGATATTTGAGCCCCTCGTATGGGAGGGCATAGCGCTCAAGTCCGGGTTCCGTACATTGCCGACATTCGGGGTAGTCGCCGATCCTCCGGCGCATTTGAGACGCAATGTCCGATCGGAAAAGATCACTCACGGAGCTCTCCTCTATATTGCCGGGACTGCTGTCGATCAAGGGACACAATAACAGCTGGCCCCTGCTTCGTACAAAAAAATAGTTGAAGCCGCATGTACAGGGTTTTTTCATAACGCCTGTTTGGAAATACCGAACCAGGGCCTCGGCATGAAAGCTCCAGCGGAAAAGATCGGTTCTGAAAAAATCCATCACCTTTTGTTTCATCTCCTCGGTAAATACCAGATCAGCGGCCCGGTCCGGGTTCAAGTAGCGCGCCCGGGTAATAATACAGGGAGAGATGATAGCAAACAGGTCGTTTTCATTTGCGTATCGGGAGATGGCCGCCAACGCATCAACGTTTATGGGCAAAATCGTTGTTTTCAAACCGATAATCAGGTTCGGATATCGCTCCCGCAATTCTTTTAACCCTTGAATGGTTTCATTGGCCTTTTTCCACGCGTCCCGGTAGTTCCTCACTTTGTCATGGATATCCCCGATGCCGTCCATTGCGCACACCACCACCAGGTCCATCCGGACTGTTTTCAGATCTTTGAGGATGGTTTCGGTTGCATCCAGCACGCGCTCGGTCAACAGACCGTTGGTGGTCACGGCGATGCTTTTGAGTTTTCCGAGATTTTCCTTTTTCAAACGACAAATCTCCCTAAAAAGCTCGGTCAGGTCTTTTCGCAGGAAGGGCTCGCCGCCGGTAATATCCAGTTCTCTCAGATCGGAAAGCAGATCCGAAGAGAGGAGATTGATCCATTGGGCCAAAGGCAGATCCTTCACATGGCTGGGAATCCTCCAGATGTTGCACATGATGCATTTTGCAATGCAATGATGCGTGATCTCAAGGCTTATAGCCTGCGGTTTTCCGGGATGTCCGGTTCGTTTGAGATATTGAAAGCGGAGGCCGTTCAATGCGAGCCGCCCGGCAAGCTTAATAACAGTGCCACTCATGGGATCCCTCCTATATTTCAACGGGTCTTTCCATATTTGACGAAGAACTCCAGAATCAAATATGCCGATATCGCCGACAGCATGGACCCGTTCCGTATGGCCTCACTTAGGCTCCCACTCGTACACGGCTTTCCTCAAGGCGCACCGGTCTTCCACGCTCATGAAATCCCCTGTCGTCGCATGGGCCCGGCCCATGCAGCCCCCGGCACAATGTTGTTTTCCCGAACAGGCTTTGCACGGCTCAAGTTCAACGGATCGCCGCCGATTCAAAGCGGGAAGACCGGACCAGAGGGAGACGGCTTTCGTCAACAATGCTTCCAGGGGTTCTTCATGTGCGTTTTGGACGGCCAGATGCGTTGCCGGAAGCATAATACAGGGATAGAGAACACCGTCGGCCGTCACATAGGGCATTTCAAAGCAGGCGCAGTTTTCCGAAGCGGAATCGGCTTTTCCGAACCACCATTCCAGACACGCGATATTGGCCATTTTGTGATACCGTTTCCTGAACGCGTTATCCCGATGATAAAAGTCGAGTAACGCCCGGTACTGATCCGGAGTGGGCAGCTGCAGGTCTCGAGTTCGCCCTGCCCTACCCGCCTGAACCAATGTACCGCTCAGCAGGCGACCGACCCCAATATCATCCAGACGTTTAAGCAAGCGTGGCAGCTCATCGCAATTGCTGTGGGTTTCAGTAAATGCTACAACCGTTTGCCCACCCAGCCCCGCCGCCGCCAACCGTTCAAGTCCCCGGAACGCGCGCTTAAAATTCCCCCTGCCCCGCATACGATCATGGGTCCGTGATGTGGCCCCTTCCAGGCTGACCTGAATAATCAGTTCTTTCTCAGTGATAGCCGCCAGGTGTTTCACATCTTTTTCGGTCAGGAGGGTGGCATTGGTCTGAAGGCGCACCCGTTTTAACCCCTCCTGCCGGCAGGAGAACCGCAAAACCTCCAGCCAATCCGGATGCGTCAGGGGTTCTCCGCCGGTGAGGCAGACTTCCTCGAGGCCCAGACCGCTGAATCCCGTGATCAGCCGCTTGAGGACTTGGACGGGAACCGGAAGAAACACCTCATGAGAGAGGCTCTCGGGCCAACAGTGCCGGCACTTGAGGTTGCACCCGTTGGTGATCATGAGGGTCAGCACTTTGGGCGGTTTAAGGCCCGCTTTTCTTATGCCGCCAAGGAGGTGCTCTCGTGTTGATGGATTCATATGGGTCAAACTTTCCCGGATAATGCTGACCAGACCACCTTTGGATTAACCGATCCGAAAGCGCGCTGCTTAATGCACCCCCACCACACACCCGATTGGTAGGAAACCTGGTCCAGGGTGAAGTAGAACAGAAACGAAAAAGGGTTCAATCTAGGTTTTTTGATAATATAGTCCACCATGCCAACCAGCAGGTGCATGGCAAAAATGATGATTGAACCCGTCGGAAAAACGGGAAAGAACAACATCGCCCAGATTAAGTAATATCGGGACGCAAAAGCGCATAGGTGGTAGAAATGGGCAAAATAGCCC
This sequence comes from Deltaproteobacteria bacterium, assembly GCA_018644785.1. The sequence continues at coordinate 4,770 of JABGPV010000107.1, forward strand.
CTTAAAACCGCGAGAAAAATGGAAATAACACCCACCGGCATGCCCTTTTTTCGAATCATACGCCACCTGTTCAAGGTATCCCAAATGGCAATGACGCCGCACAGGATCAATAACGGTAAGCAGGCCGTCGCCATTGTAATTACTCCCGCAGTCAGAAAAAGAGAGCCCGCCACGGGAAAGACCATTTTCTTGCTTCTTTTTGGGTGCAGTTTCTGAAGCAGGGACTCACTGGTACCGTACTCAAAACGTCTTTTGCAAAAAGGGAGCAGCCGGTTTCGGTGCTTATGCAGAACCCTGCCCACCGGTTGAAACGCCACCTGGAACCCCTGATCCTGGATTCGCCAGCAGAGATCCACATCCTCCCCCACCACCAGTTCTTCCCTGAACCCACCGATTGATCGAAATACATTCCGCTTCACCAGAAGATTGCAGGAGGGAACGTAAAAGGCTGTATCTGTTTTTTGGGAGCGCATGCCGTGCTGCCCCATAATCAGAGAGGAGTTAACCGCCTCATAGCGATCGAGTCCTGATCGGTTGAAATAGGAATCCACAAGACCGCCCACGGCCCCCATGGAAGCAGACCGGAAGGTGGGCAACAGCTCTTTCAGCCAGAGCGAGTCCACCAGGCAATCGGAATCCACGAAGGCCAGGATATCCCCTGAGGTTTTCTCGGCTGCCAAATTTCGGCAGTACGGGGCTTGTCTGTTATTTTTCAGGCGAATTAGACGGACTGAAAATCGGGAGACAATTTCCGGTGTGTGATCCGTTGAAGCATCATCCACAACGATGGTTTCAAGACGGTCTGCGGGGTAGTCCAGTCCTTCCAGAGATTTGAGGCATTCTTCAATCTCACCGGGGCGGTTGTGAACGGGGACTATAATGGATACCATGGGAAATTCAAGAAGTGCCGGGATGCCCCGCTGCTCCAGAAAGCCTTTCAGCACCAGATCGTTCAACAGATTCTCCACCGGGCCGGCATCCACGTTTTCAATTAAAGAGAGTATCTGCTGAAAGGCCGTGAAATGGTTTCCCTTCAAGGCATCGATGACGCCCATCCAGGCCGGGTGAAGGGTGAGGGTCTTGAGGGGAAAGGCAAGAACAAGTACAATCCTGCCATTTTTTTCATGGCGGGAAACGCTCCTCGCCAGACGGTAGCCGAGGGGCCATGAAGGTTCGAGAGGTTCTTGGTTCAAGAGGTCACCCCTCTGGTTCCTTCCGGGTTCCGTTTAAGAAATCGTTCAATTCAAGAAAAGAGATGAAGCCGTCTACCTGGGAAGAAAGGCTTCCCGTCAGCATCTCTCCCTTTTTTTCGAGGCGGCTGCCGGTGAGCAGTTCCTTTATCCGATCATGGGCATTAAGTTCACTGTCCGGCGGAGACGGCGCTTTGGGGCGGGGACGGGGCGGACCGATGCGGGTCCGGACGGCTTTGGGGGGAACCATGTTTTCATCAAACATCAGCTTCTGAACGGGAAGGTTTCGGCTTTTTTCCATTGAATCGTAGGTGGGGACCGGCAACCGAATGGACCCAGCGTCCACGCTGCACACGGCAGGGAGAAAACATCTGATAATCTCCCGTTTTCCCCGGCCCGCACTCCGCTCCACCAACAGACCCCCTTCCTTCGATGCCCCATGAAAATCCCGAACACCGGATACAAAAGGCCGATTCAGATGGCAACCCAACAAGGCGCCCACCTGACCATTTCGGGTGTCCAGGGACTCCTTCCCACAGAGCACCAGGTCCGCGCCGATTTTGTCAATGGCCTTGGCCAGAAAGGCGGATTTTTGCCACGGGTCCATTTCAGCCGCCATATGGATCTGATAGAGCCCTTCCGCCCCCAGGGCAAGGCATCGTTTCAGTTCTTTTTCCGCAATGATGGGTCCCAGGGTCAGCAGGCTGATGCGGCCGCCTCCCGCCAGTTCTCCGGCGCGTAGGGCCGCGCCTACGGCCAGTTCATCATAAGGGTTAATCCGGAACACCGCATCCTCGGGAGAGAGATAATGGCGATTCAGCTCTTTTCCGGTTCTTGCGTAGGTATGGGCGATCTGCTTGACGCAAACGATTATTCGCATGACATGCCTTTCCGCCATCAGTAAACCCGCTCCAGGGCCGAATCGATAATCTCTATCAGGTCCATGACCCGGGGCGGTTTCTCCATCTCCAGGGCGTTGATCCCGTCCTCCAGCATGGTCAGACAATAGGGGCACGCCGTTCCCACCAGGTTCACCCCCGCTTCCGCCACGTCTTGGGCGCGAAGTTGGTTTATACTCTCCCCAATGCTTTCATGGAGCCACATGCGGCCGCCTCCGCCGCCGCAACAAAGGGCGTTTTCGCGGTTTCGTTTCAGTTCCCGAAGTTCAATGCCGGGAACGCTCACAGCCGCTTCCCGCAATGCATCGTATATGCCGTTAACCCGCCCCAGGTAACAGGGATCATGGATGGCCATACGCATGTTTTCAGGATACTTCAGGGAGATCTTCCGTTTTTTGATCAACTCCAGCACAAAGGGAATCCCATGAATCACCTCGAAATCGCCGTGATATTCGTTCTTGAGGGTATTATATCCGTGAGGGCAGAGACAGACAATCTTACGAATATGATATTTTCTAAAAGCGGCCACATTTTTTTTTCGAAGGGAGCGAAACAGGGTTTCATCCCCCAGCCGCCTGGCCCCATCGCCGCAGCACGATTCTTCCCGGCCCAGGATGCCGAAACGAACGCCGGCCGCCTGAAGAATCCGCACCATGGCGCCATAGGTCTCCCGGTATCGGGGGTGAAAGGCGCCGGAGCATCCCACCCATAAAAGGATTTCCGCATTCAGCCCTTCCTCGGATATATGGGGGACCCCCAGGTGCATGGCCCAGTCTTCCCGGTGGGCCGGTCCCCGACCGTTCACATCCCCGTAGATTTCCAAATTTCGCATCATGTCTTTTGCCGCCTCGGGTAGAAGGCCCTCCCCCATGACTTTAGCGCGTCTTAAGTCCATGAGTTTGTCCATGGGGCTCGCATATACCGGGCATCTGTCCACACAGGCCATACAGGTGGTACAGGCCCACAGGGCATCGGAGGAAACGCTTTTTTTAAGGGTCTCTGAAGGCGATAAACGGACCCGGTCTTGAATCTCCCCCATGACCTGGCGGGGGGACAGGGGTTTCCCGGAAATGGCCGCCGGACAGCCTTCGTCGCAACGGCCGCAGGAAACACAAGCCTGAACATCCAAAAGCTGTTTCCAGGTAAAATCACTGATCGATCGAGCACCCACCACCGGTTCTTCACCTGGCCGGTTCCCCAGGTCCATCTCCCGCAATGCGCCGCGCGGCCGCTTTTGCCGGTAAACCACATTCAGGCTTCCTGAAATCAGATGGCCCATGAAGGAAAAGGGAAGGATGGCGATAAAAATAAGCAGGGCAAAAAAATGAACCCGAATCATGATCTGCATGAGAAGGGGGGAAGGCGGCATGGCCAGCGCCAGCAACCCACCTATGGGGGTGCGCCAAGCCAATGGCGTTTCCATGATCGATAGGCGCGTCCCTTCAGCAAGCAACCCGCTCAAAACAATCACCAGAAGAAGCGCCACGGGCAGAATCACCCTTCTGGGGCCGGTCCGGGCATCGCTTTTGATCCGCCTCGTAAGGAAATATAGAAGACCCAAAAGAAGCCCGGCTCCAACCAGGTCGCTCAGCAGGGACAAACACCCTGCAAACAGAAGGGGCAGGGAAAGGCCGAACTGGGGCAGAATGCCCATTAATAGGGAAAAAAGGAACCCCCAAAACACCAGCAGATGGGCCATGCCCGTCCGGGGATTTTGAAGGATTTTCCCATGGCCCAGCAGGTAACCCAAAAAGCCTTTCAGATCGCGGCGGCAGGCTTCTTTCCGGCCCATGCGCCATGAGCGCTTTAGCTTCTCAAGGCCTGCCAGAAAAACCATCAGGGAAATGCCGATCAGGAGCAGATCAAAAGCGGTTAACAGCAAATCATCCCCTCCCCTTCCCATGTTTTTGGTAAAACCGGCGCGTATAAAAACGGCAACCGCCCATCAGGAGCAATGCTGCGACCACCCCATAAACCGCCCCTGCGATGATGTCAATGGTATCTTTTTTGCCTTTGGATTTCGGGTGGATATTCCCCACAACGCCTATCCGGTCATCGGTGGAAAAATGGCATTTCCGGCAGTCCCGCTTGTTGAGGGGCGTTTCTTCACCATGGGCCGCCTTTCCTTGATGGCACCCCAGACAATCTTCTTCATCATAATCACAGGCAAAATCCTGTTTGCCGTGGGTTCGAATTTGCACCGACGGCAACCAGGCCAGAAACCCCGTATCGCCCGTTTGGGCCGGATGGCATGACCCGCAGGTTTGGTGAAGGTTGTCGGGATGCACCGAGGACGCGGGGTGGTCCTTCCCCTGTATGCCATGGCGGGTGTGGCAGGAATAGCATTGGGGACTCGCACCCATCACCTTACTCCCCATGCCATGCCGGTTATCCTGATCATGACACGCGCCGCAATCCACATTCCCCGAACCGCGCTTTTTCATGTGAGAATCATCCACAACGCCGGTATGACAATCCATGCAGGATATTTCTCCGTGATGAACCGAACTCTCATATTCCCCGACCGACATGTGAAGCACACTTTTCCCGCTGCCTTCACGGTGGCAATTCAGGCACTCATCCGGTTCATAGGCGTACAAGTCGGACGTCGTCAGGAAGAACAGCGCAACCATACACCAGGGTAAAACTCGGTTTATGATATCTTTAGGCATCTTTGATCTCACGAATGCGGGAGATGAGAAGGGGCAGCAGTTCATGGACATCCGCCACAACCCCCAGATCGGCAAACCGGAATATCCTAGCCCGGGGATCGGTGTTGACGGCGATGATCCGATCGGAATTTTCAATGCCCGCCGTGTATTCATTGGCGCCGGAAATGCCGCAGTTGATCATCAGGCGCGGGTTTACCGTCTTGCCGGTCTGGCCGATCTGCCGCTCATAGGGCAACACGTGCCAGTCAATGACCGGTCGGGTAGCGGCCACCGAACCACCCATGACGCGAGCGAGTTCATGAATGATATCAAAGCCTTCCCCTTTACCGACGCCCCTCCCTCCGGAAACGATGATATCCGCCTCTTCAATATCCAGGGTCTCCGGGTCCGCCTCAATGACTTCCACCACTTCCGTTTTTATGCCGTCGGGCGGGTTTTCCACAAGGATAAAATCCACCGTTGCGGCCTGTGTCCGGATTTTTTCGGCAGGCAGCAGCACGGCGGGCAGAAATGAAACAACCGGCGTTGGGTCGCATTCCAGGGCGAAATCTTCAAACAGATAACCATTGGCCACGGGACGGGTCACAATCCACTTCCCATCTTTATCCACTTTGAGGTCCATGGCATGGGTCGCCACTCCGGATTCGAGCAGCCCTCCCAGTCTGGCACAGAGATCCGCGGTATTAACGGTCTGTGCCGCCAGAAGACCCGTCGGCGCCAACCGCTTGATCAACCGGCAAAAGACCCCTGCAAACCGCTCCCCATGATAATGCGAAAGGGTTTCACTTTCGAGGCACAGCACCCGATCTACCCCATACTCTCCAAGAGTTTCCAGGTCATCGGGGAGTTCCCATCCCAGAACCACCGCCGTAACCCGACCTTTTGCGTTGAGATGCGAAAGAAGCTTTCGGGCCTCGTTGGCGAGGCCGAATGTATCCCCGGTAAAAGTTCCCTCTCGATGTTCGGTCAGGATCCAGATATCACAGGGGTCCAGGTTTTCAGGCATGGCTTTCATATTCTTCTTCCCACCCGGTGGCCTTCCACAATGGCCATATCCGTCTTTCTTGGGGCCACGCAATCTCCGATCCGGTACAATTCCCCGACCTTTCCCTTGAGGGAAAAATAGAGCCCATCGTCGGAAACATTTCCGGCGGCTAAAACAATGGTGTCGTAACCTTCAAAATCCATCATTTCATTGGAGTAGACATTGAGACTTTTAGCCACGGTGCCTTGGATTTCCAAGACCGCAATATCCGGGGTGCAGGTGACGCCTTTCAAGGCCAACCGTTGACGGGCCAGAAACAGGTCTTGAAGAGGCCCCAACTGTGCCCCTTGAAACAGGGCCGGGACCAGCACATGAACTTTTTTGCCCCGATCCGCCAGAAACTCCGCCGTCCCCGTGCCCTGATGGTGCCCGTCCAGGTCGATGAGCAACACCTTTTCACCAATTTCCACTGTTTCATTCAAAACGTCCAGGGTGTTTACCACCTCCGGATAGGCGTATTCACCGGGAATGGGATTTGTTTTCGGCGTGGAACCGGTGGCCACCACCACAACGTCGGGATTTTCCGCCAGGACCATTGTTTCATCCGCTTCAACGCCCAAACGGAGATCAATATCCAGTTTTTCCACCTGCCCCAGCAACCATCGGGTCACCCCTTGAATCTCCTGACGGCCGGTCACCTTCCCCGCTATGATATTTTGTCCCCCCACCTCATCATTTTTCTCAAAAACAATCACCCGGTGTTTTCTCAAGGCCGCCACCCGGGCCGCCTCAAGACCTGCCGGGCCAGCGCCCACCACCACCACTTTTTTCGATGTTTCGCATGGCATAAGGGTCCCAACGCCCAACTCCTTTTCATTTCCGGAGGCCGAACTTTGCATGCACCCGATGGTGTATCCCAACCCCATGCGACCGATGCAGCCCTGATTGCAGGCGATGCACTGCCTGATATCGTCTTCCCGACCCTCCATGGCCTTGTTGGGCAGTTCCGGGTCCGCAATGAGGGCCCGGACCATGTTGATCATATCCCCCTGTCCGTCTTCCAGAATTTTCTCCGCCAGCTGGGGATCATTGATGCGGTTGGTGGCATAGACCGGAAGGTTTACCACCGAACGGATCGCGGCGGAAAGGGGAGTCGTGTAAACGAGCGGCGTATGCATGGACCCTTCCACCAGAAAGAGATTGTGAAAGGTTCCCAGACTCAGATCCAGAAAATCGATCAGCCCCGTGGCTTCGAGACGACCGGCGATTTCCTTGGCGTCTTCAATGGTCAACCCGCCCCTGGGATGCATTTCATCGGCATTCAGCCTGACCCCAAGGGTAAAATCCCTGCCCACGCTCTTTCTGACCCCTTCAATCACCTCCAGGCAGAACCGCATGCGGTTTTTAAGGCTGCCGCCATATTCATCCTCCCTGAAGTTGGTGGCCGGCGACAAAAACTGCCGGATCAGAGAGCTGTGTCCCAATTGAAACTCTATGCCGTCAAATCCCCCTTCCACCACATGCATGGCGCTCTTTTGGAAGTATAAAATACACTCCTTTATATCTTCAACTTCCATCTCTTTAGCCATCTCCCGAAAGAGCGGATCTTTTCCCGGGCTCGGCCCCCACACCGGAAGTCTTGAAATCTTTCCGTCCGCCTGCATGCCGTTGTGGTTCAACTGGGCAAAAATTTTGGTATCATATTGGTGAATAGTTTGGGTGAGTTTTAAAAACCCCGGAATCACCTCAGGAACAAAGGCATCCACCAGTCCGGCGTAGGCCAGATCCGACGGATGAACGGTCAACTCTTCCGTGGTGATAAGACCGGCCCCGCCCCTTGCCCGTTCGCGGTAATAATAGATATGGCGTTCACTGATTTGATGATCTTCGGACAGATTGGTAAGATGCGCCGCGAAATTGATCCGGTTGGGGACCACCACGGAACCGATCTTTATGGGAGAAAAAAGATATCGATATTCGCTCACAATCTTTCTCCCGCTTTTTGTCCCTCGTAAATAGCCATGCCGATACTCCGGGGCGCCACAGAGTCCCCCACCCGGTAGACCTCCTTCACGCGGCCTTTCAATTGGCAATACAGGCTGTCATCCGCAATATTCCCCATATCCAGCACAATAGTGTCGTAATTCTCAAAAATAATGGGCAGGTTTGTGTAAATATTCCTTGCCTTCACCCTGTTCCCATGGATTTCGTCCACCACCACATCGGTGGTGAATGTAACCCCTTTTTGAAGCAGCCGCTGCCGGGTCAGGTACAGATCCCCGATGTGCCCCAGTTCAATGCCGATAAAAAGATCGCTGGTGACCATATCCACCTTTTTCCCCTGATCCGAAAGCCTTTCCACGGTGGCTGTGGCATGGTGTCCGCCATTTTCATCGATAAAGAGAACCTTATGCCCCACCGGGTAACTTTCTTCCATCACATCCCACACATTCTGAACCAGGGGCGGACCATAATCTCCGGACACGGGCCTTTTTATGGGTTTTGATCCCGTGGCCACGATCACCACGTCCGGCCTCTTTTCCTGAATCCATGAAGGCGATGCCTCGCATCCCGTGATGATGGGGACTTCAAGCTGTCCCAACCGATGGGTCAAATAGCGGATTACCTCCCAAATGCCCTCGCGTCCCGCACCCTTGATCAGGAGGTTCATCTGTCCCCCCACACGCTCCGCCTTTTCGTAGACCGACACATCATGGCCCTTTTTCCGGGCGGCCAGAGCAGCCGCAAGCCCCCCGGGACCAGCGCCTACTACGATGATCCGTTTTTTGATTGCGGATTGTTCCGGATGTTTTATTCCGCAATCTTCATGTCCAACATTCGGATTCTGAATGCAACTAAGCGTTTTGGACTGGTTGATGCGGCCGATGCAGCCCTGGTTGTCTCGCACGCAATAGCGAATATCTAGGATTCGGCCTTCCCAGGCCTTTTTTGGCCAGTTAGGATCGCAGATGAGATTCCGGATAAGACCGATGGCATCCCCCTGCCCCTTTTGCAGGATCTCTCCCGCCGTTTGGGGCGTATCAATCTGGTGACTTGCGATCACGGGAACGGTCACGGCCGATTTGATCTGCGCTGCCGTCTCGATGGTGAAGCCTACGGGGGTATGCATGGAGGGCATTAAAAGGTGAAGATTGTAGTAGGTTCCCACAGCCACGTTGATGAATTGGGCCTGACCCTGTTCCTCGAAAACCCTTGCCATTTCAAGGGATTCCTCCGGATCGATGGCGCCCCAGAACTTTTCGTCAGCGCACAGGCGGATGCCGGTGGTGAAATCGCCCCCCACTTTTTTCCGCACCGCCTCCATAACCTCAAGGGGCAGCCGCATCCGGTTTTCCAGGCTGCCGCCATATTCATCCTGCCGATGATTGCTCAAAGGGGAGAGAAACTGCCGCAGGAGAGATTCGGGCCCCATATCGATCTCCAGGCCGTCAAATCCGCCTTCCCGGGCCAGGACCGCGGCCCGCCAGAAAGCTTCGACAACCGCAGCCATATCTTCCGGTTCCATGGGTTTGGCAGTCTCGCCAAAGGCAATGTCCGACAGGGCCGAAGGTCCCCATACCACTTGCCGGGTAACAGCGCCGCTCCCTTGAAAGCCGTGATGGTTCAATTGGGCGAATACAGGGGTATCGAAATCGTGAATGGACCGGGTGAGCTTTTTGAAGTCTTCCACCGCATGGGAACCGTACATCTCGATCATGGCCTCCCACGGACGATCATTTTCATGGATCACCATCTCCCCGACGACAATCAGGCCGCATCCCCCTTCGGCTCTTCGTCGGTAGTAGGCCACATGGCGGTCGTCCAGCCGGCCTTTCCGGGCAAAATTGGTGCGATGGGCCAGAAAGCAGATGCGGTTGGCAAGGGTCTTTGTTCCAAAGGCGATGGGGCTGAAGAGATGATCAAACATTGGAGACCTGGCGACTGAAATCGGATCTGAGATTCACAAGGCATTCCGGGTCCGGCATGTTGATGTCGTGGTAGGTGTGATAGGCCATGGCCGGGCATCCCCCCCGGCAGAATTCGAACCGCTCGCAGGTCGCGCAGGTCTCCACATTCAGGTTGCGCAGTTCTCTGAAAACCGGGGCCTGGTCCCACATGGTCTTGAAGGATGCATCCCGAATATTCCCGACCAGGAACGGCGGTTCCTGTAGAAAGGCGCAGGGGTAAACATCGCCTGTCGGGGAGATGCAGCAGGTCATCTTCGCGGCCCCGCACATGTCCAGGCCCTTTCGACGCCGGTGCTCGGAAGTGAGACAGAAGAAGGAATCCCCGGTCCGCACCAGGTCATGCCCTTCCAGCCATTCGGCAAAGGCCTCCAACTGCCATTTTTCCGGTCCCAGCGATTCCCGGCTCTCTTTGGCCCGGCCCGAAGGTCGAAACCGGGAAATCCGCAGTTCCGCCCCATAACTGCCGGCCATTTTCCGGAGATCATCCAGTTGTGGATAATTGGTCCGGGTCAAAACCGCGTTGATGCTGAACTTCACCCCGTGACGCGCCAGACAATCGGCAGCTTCCAGGATTTTTTTGTAAGTCCCTTTGCCCCGGATGGGATCGTTAACGTCCGCCGTGGCCCCATCGAGGCTTATCTGGAGATAGAGCATTTTCAGCCGGGACAACCGCCGAGCCAGGGTATCCTCGATGAGCATCCCGTTGGTGCTGACGCAGGTGACCAGTCCCTTTTCATGACAATAGGTTAGCAGATCCGGAAAATCAGGCCGGATAAAGGGTTCTCCCCCGCCGATATTGACCTGAAACACCCGGATGGATGTCAATTGATCCACCAGTGCACGGCATTCCGGTCCGGTCAATTCGTTTTCACCGGTGAGACCCGCATCGGAAAGACAGTGAACGCATTGGAGATTGCATTTCAGGGTGATTTCCCAGGTGACATTGACAGGGGCCGAAAGCCCCATCCTGGCCATGTTAGCGCTCAATGATGACTCCTTTTCGTACGAGCCGACCTGAACTTCTCTTCATTTTTTCTATACGATCATGGGACATTAATTTCGCCTGATTTTCAGTCCACAAGCATTCCTCCAGGGTAGATTCCCCCGTGGCGCGCAACAGATCATAATTGAACTATCGCTGCCTTGAACATAGCCTATAATCTTCCCAAAAATCTTTGAATTTAGATGTTTAAAGAAAATATGGTTTACAAAGTCATCAGCCGAAGCTCGACAAAACCTTCCGGTCCCGCCGATGCGATCGTTTGCGATAGTTGGTCTATACGAATA
>JABGPV010000108.1 GCA_018644785.1 Deltaproteobacteria bacterium
AAACAGACCGAGGGCCGTGCTTTAAGCATTTTGCCTAAAGCACACTGCCTTGATCCCGATGGATGACTGGTGCGGATCAGCATACGCTGACCGAGAACCTAACAGCGAGAAATAGCGGGCGCGAATTGGAGGGTTAAACAAAGCCGTGCTGGTAGGCAGTTTGGAGCTAAGAAAAAAAATAGAGTTTTTTTAATGGAGAGGTGTTTTTTCTCTTGACTAGCCCTTTAATGGATGACCCCTTCAGATGGCCGTCGCATAGCCCGCGTCCTTGAACAACTGCCCCATGGTGAACGCCTTGCCCGGGAGCGTGTTCGTGGTACCGGGCAGGATGACCAGCGACAGGCCATTTCGGATGGAGTATTGTCCGGTCATCAGCGCCGCCCTCGATGGTGTGCAGGCGGGCTCCACCAGAAACTGTGTAAAGCGTAGACCCTCGCTGGCGAGTCGATCAATGTTCGGCGTCGGCGCTCCACGAAGCTCTCCACCACCGTACGGACCCATGTCGCCGTAGCCCACGTTATCGGCGAGGATGAATACCACGTTGGGCTTCTGCTGTTTCTTCTCTTTCGCCATCGCCGGCGTGCCGGCGAAAATAGCCATTGCGACAAGTGCACAGCCGAATGAATTCAGCATGGTGAGTGGTTTCATTGTCATACTTTTTCTCGTGATCAATGATTGAAAATCAGCTAACGCGAAAATTACCGGTTTATCTGGTGTATTTTATTTTTAGAATTCGGTATCCTGTCCCCGGAATTCGCTTGTGTGAAATAAAAAATAGCGCTGTGAGGTTTTTGTGTTCTCGTCAGTCAGACATCTTTTCCATCTGAATATGGGAAATAAAAGAGAAACCTTAAAACCTTACAGAGTCCCTATCCCCATAACGAGTAGCTCACAAGTTGGGAAGGAGCGACAGCGGATTCCCAGTCCTGTGAAGAGAGGTGTTGGGCTTCGTCAAATTAGCTTTCGACCGCATTGACGGCACACTGGATCTTCACCTTCTGGATAGAGATCAATGTTGATTAAATTGTCGGTAATACAGTGCCCACAGGGCAACCAGCGATCTTGAACAAATTCCTCAAAAGGGATCGCTCTATGCATTACCCTCACAACACATGGGTCAACGACACCATATAAGTAGGTGGGTCTGGTGGCAGGCGGTATAATCACTGTCCCTACCTGAGAAACGATTCCAAGATTTACCCAGGAAGTAATTTTGTTGCGTGCCCCATTAGCAGAAATTTTAAGAATGTCGTTAGCAACGAAGTTTGTTGTAAAAAGCTCCCGCCCAACACGTTGAAGATCTTTGAGAATGTTTTCCCCATAGTTTTCTATGCATATTTTTTCACTGTGAGATACCGTTGCTTGATCAATAGCCGTTATCGAAATCCTTCGTGCATTTGGATCACGATCACCCTGAATCGCCAATATGCGTTCACAAAGGCGAATGAGGTTTCTAGGGGAACCATTAGCCATTAAGCAGAGCTGGTCATCGATGCTGCACGGCTCTTCCAGCAAGACATCAAATGTACTTATTTTTCCTCTACTGAATGCCAATAGACGTTTCGATAAAACTTCTTTCAAGCTTTTTCTATTCCATTTCAATTCATACTGTGGCACTCGGTCAGGGCGTGCGTCTGACCGAAAGAAAGGTTCGATTTTATCCCAGAGAAAAAACTTGAAACCGTAACCCGAGAGTCCAAGAAGCTCCAAATCACGCATTAAAGGCTGAATTAGCTGATAAGTTCTCTTGGGATCGTTGCCGGTCTTTTCTGTTTCGTCAGGTCTATCTACTAGAACATATATTGACTTAAAACCAATTTTTCTAACTAGCTCTAGCAATGATTCAAGCTGAAACTTATAGGTTTCTCCCAGACGTTTTTCTTCCTGTTTAGCGTCGGGCAAATCAATCTTTTCGAGATCATATGCCTTCAAAAGAAAATTGATAACAGATTCCATGAAACCGACGTGTCTGCTCCAAAAATTTTTAAACTTATCTGGTAGACTCTTCAGCTCATTAAGGAACTCTTGCATGCTATCCCCAGTTAGATCCCCGAGGTAAGCATGGATAAAAACGGTCAACTGCTTCTTTTCCTCTTTGGATAAGTTTTTCGAAACGTCTGGCCATTCGCTTAGGTAAGAAAGAAATGAAATTAGGATGCGTGTAATGAGATTTCTTAAATGATACTGAAGCGTTATGTCGCTGATTTTTTGGCCAGCACTAAACTCAAATCGATCATAGGTAACGGCCAGATATCTGGATGCATTAGATGCTGCCTCGACCATGCGCCGTTGCGCTGTCTTTCCTGCTCCACGTGGAGCCAATACAACAGACGAATTAGGTGAGTTGGAATCTCCGATGATTGCATCAAAATATGGCGGAGGAACGAAATAAGATTGGAGAGACTCCTCCTCGTCAGCGTTTGTCTTGAGGAAAGGATGAGACTCAAAACCGAGTTGAATGTAGAATGCCACGTGGAATTCTCCTATTATTCCTTCTTAATGCACCCAAGCATTGATTATGAAGCAAAATTGCCTGTTAACAATGTCCAATATCTACTGTAAATTCATTCAACAAATCGACTCTGCAGCAACTTTACCGCCATGAAGCTTCTGGACGAAATGTCTGCCGTCATGCAGAGACGCCACTATTCCATTCACACGGAGCGGAGCTACCGTTCATGGACGGCAAGGTACGCTCATTTCCATAACATGAAAAGTCCCGAGCCGGCCTGAAATATGGTGAGAGGAAAATAGAATCCTTCCTGACTCAGCTTGCACGGCACGCAGCGGCAAGGGTATCAAAGACCGGATTTCCTTTCTGAAGAAAACTTTATTGGGTGATTTTTTCGCACGGCCGGAAATGTTTCTCCCTCCTGTGCTGATCGGTTGAAAGTGAACTTCCAAAAAACGGCAAGACCCCGGCGCATGTAACCGGCCGAGATAGCTAGAAACCATTGATAACAGATTGCCTTAAAATTGCAAGGGTTTTGTGACGCGGACACATTTGCGACTTTTAACGAAAATTCGGGGTCTGACCCCTATTATTACTAGAATATCGAGTCGATAAATTTATCAATCAGCAACCCTGGATTATCCAATCCCTTAGCAATCTCTTTATGTCCAACCAAATGTAATTCTACCAGACCATGGATAAATGCATACAAAATGGCCGTTGCTTCCTTTGCGGTATGATCGGTTGAATCCATTACCTTAAGTGTTTTATTGACATATTCCGTTGTTTTCAGAAAAACAAGAAGTGCAGTGGTTTCTATTTCAGGGAATTTTTCAGTGTCCCACCTGGTATTGAACATTAGCTGGTAATGTTCCGGATTTTCCATTGCGAATCGATGATAAGTGTTGAGGACTTTCACAAGAAATTGTTTCGGATGCGTTGGGGTATTTTCCAATTCCAGCATTTTTGATGAAAGAAGACCGAAGTCTTCCACCACAATTTCCGCCAGTAGTGATTGTTTGTTTTTAAAATGCCGGTAGGATGCAGTCCGTGATAATCCCGCGCAACGCCCGACCTCTCGCATTGATACCGACTCAATACCTTTGCTATCAATAAGGTTGCGGGTAACTTTCAGAAGATTTTGTTTCGTTTCATTATCCATTTTCGATCCGTCCCTAAAAAAGATTAATAACGTTATTTTACCATATCATGTTGACAGCGTCAACAAACTGAACTATGTTCAATGTTGACGGTGTCAACAGCGATAAAAAGGAGACCTTATGAAGACATTTTTGGTCACGGGCGCAATCGGTGGATTGGGCTTGGAAATTGTTAAAAACCTTGTAAAAAGCCGGAAAAATAGAGTTTTCATGGCCATGCGTAATTATGACAAGGGCTTGAAAATTGCCGATGAATTAGATGGGAATATCGAAGTTCTTCAGCTTGATTTATCTCTGTTAGCCAATATCCGAAATTTTTTGCAAAAATGGGATATGCCATTAGATGGTTTGATAAACAACGCCGGTGTACAATTTGTAAATGAAACAAAATTTACCCGGGATGGATTCGAGGAAACCATCGCCGTAAACCATTTAGCGGCCTTTATGCTGACGACTGGATTAATGCCGCACCTTACCGGAGGAAGCGTTTTATTTATGGGTAGTGGGACACATAATCCAAATTATCCTTTTGGAAAAATGTTTGGATTCAGAGGTGCTCAGTATACCACCATGAATGATTTGCTCGAAGGGAAAAGTAATGCTCAGACCACGAAACAAAAGAATCTTGACCGATATGCCACCTCAAAACTGCTGAATACGATTATGGCGGTGGAACTATCAAGAAGATTTAAGACGTTTTCTTCATATGCACTCGATCCCGGAATGATGCCGGGAACGGGACTTGCCCGGGATCATAGTAGGACCCTTCAGTTTTTGTGGAAAAAAGTAATGCCCATCATGGGTCATTTTTTACCGGATACCACTACCACAAGGCGGTCCGGTAAAGTTGCCGCTTGGATTATGGAAACGTCAACGATTAAAAATCAATCAGGTGAAATATTTTCCTATAACAAAAAGCCCAGTAAATATGTTTGGAAGGAGGTTGCTCTAAATGAAAAAATCGGTAGAGAAGTGTATGAAGACTCAATGAAAATTATTGGGAATTATCTTGAATAAATGGGTGAGTCCCATCAGAAGGGAAAACCATTTGATCAAATGGTTGGCTAAATTGAAGGACAAAGCCGAAAATTAATGACAGGCGCTACCCTATTTCGTAACCTGATAGCGGCTACGTGCCACCCGGGCATTGCCGGGAGCCGGATGTCGCCACGACCCAAAAACGAAAGGGATGCCCATGTCGCTGTTTACGGACGAAACCGAATCCGTAGAGGAATCACCGGGATACTTCCGGGGAAGGATCTCCGGGAACTGGTCCGTGAATGGCAATCCCAACGGCGGGTACCTCACGGCAATCATGGTTGAGGCGGCCCTCCGAAAAAGCGCTAAGAAATCGACCCCCATCGTCACGGCGGACTCCCTCCCCCCGGGGATCCTCGCCTCACACGGGATGGTCGCCTGGGTTCCCACCATCGAGTTGACGGTGAACATTCGGAACCTGCCCAAGTCCCGGTGGCTCAACTGCTCCCTCAGGACCCGCTTCGTGACCTGCGGGTTGCTTGAAGCGGACGGCGAAGTATGGGACGAGAAGGGGAACCTGGTCGCCATCTCCCGCCAGATCGCCCAAATCCGGACCGGATAACATCCCACCTGCATGTTTCGTGCGTAGCGTCGAGAGGCACGAGCATTGATTCCGGTAGACGAATCTTGGTAAAATGAGGAACCCGGACTTTCAGAGGACTATTAGCTGATTGAAAAATTTCGCTGGCTGATTTATAATAATTGACAGGGATTTATTCTTACCCTGAATCCATTCAGTCTGCGTTTGGTTTATCACTTCCCCCGGCTAAACTGTTCTTGTTGATCCAGTGGGATTGTTTAGAACTGTTGGAAGGTTATGAAAAAGGAAATTCAACAAATCGTTGAGGCTCTGAACAATGCCCGTGTCCGCTATGTGGTGGCGGGAGGTCTGGCAGTGGTTGCACACGGCTATCTCCGTTTGACCATGGATATTGATTTGGTGATCGATCTGGAACGCGATAACCTGCTTCGTGGGTTGATCGCGCTGGAAACGATCGGTTACCAACCGCGGCTTCCGGTGACAAAGGAGCAGTTTGCCCATTTACAAACGCGTGAGTGTTGGATCAAAGATAGGAATATGATGGTCTTCCCGCTTTGGAACCCATCCGATGCAAACGGTATGGTGATTGATGTATTCGCGAAATGCCCCTTCGATTTTGCGGATGAGTATGCGAAGGCGAAGTGGATGGAAATTGATGGTGGACCGCAGGTTCCTTTTGTTGGGCTGGATTGCCTTTTAAAAATGAAAGCGGCAGCGGCGCGACCCAAAGATTTGATTGACATTGAATATCTCAAAAAGGTTCGGGATGAAACGCCGGCAGAAGATTGAGGATCCTTGGAAGTATGCAACGTATGAGGGGGTTGAATGGTTGCAGGTTCGGCAAACCGCCAGGATGACGCTCACCGAACGGTTAAAGGCCCTTGATGACATGATCAGTCTTGCCAGGGGCCTGCACATGGGGGTGAAAAAATCGCCGGTAAAAATAGAAACCCCCGGGGTTCCCTCAATAAAGAATAAATGAATTGGGGACAGTCCACATTTGTTTTTGTTTGCTATTAATCAATTTCCTTCTTGAATGTATTTTTAATGAATGGGGTCACATCTTGTTAAGGGGTTCATTATAAATATCGAAACCGTAAACGACCATACCTGGATGTTGGACATTGGGCTGTTCGGAATTAAGCGGTCGGAGCACTCTATCTGCTCAAAGGAGAGCGGAGTTGCCTCATCGATTCGGGTACGCAAAAAGAGGCCGGGGGTCTTATTCAGGCCGCTGAATCAAGTGTCAGCCTAAATCGCCTGGTGAGCTCACGGTTAAGTCAATAAATCTCGCAGGTTCCCCGGATCCCATTTTTTAAAACGCTTCGGGCTAAACCCCATCTGACCAAAAGTACAACATGCCTTGTCATTCCCGCAGGACTTGATATAATCCCACACGATATCTTTTGCTCTGGCCCTTAAACCCTGATTTTCTTTAGGAGAAATTAAACCCATGTTCCCTGAACTCACCCGCCATACGCGCGTGCTGGAGATTGTGGGCGATACCATCCGTGTGAAAGCGGAAGGCGCCGCTTTCGGCGATCTGGCCATTGTTGAAAATGTGGATGGTGAAACCAGCCAGGCCAAGGTGGTGGCGCTGGATCGTGATATTGTGAGCCTTCAGGTATTTGCAGGGGGCAAAGGGCTTTCAACGGATGCCGTGGTGCGGTTTCTGGGGCATCCCCCCAATGTGATTTACTCCGACAATATTGTGGGGCGGATTTTCCGGGGGTCCGGAGAACCGATTGACGATGGCCCGGAGTTGTTGTCGGATGCCAGAATCGAGATGGCGGGACCCACCGTAAATCCCATGATGCGGGTGGTCCCGGACAAAATGATTCAGACGGAAGTCCCCATGATCGACCTGTTCAACTGCCTGGTGGAAAGCCAGAAGATCCCCATCTTTTCAGTGGCAGGGGAGCCCTTTAACGAGCTGCTGGCGCGCATCGGTTTTCAGGCCGACGCGGATATTCTGGTGTTCGGGGGCTTGGGCTTGATTTTTGACGATTATTATTTTTTCAAGACCGCTTTTGAATCCCATGGGGTGTTTCACCGGACGGTCATGTATGTGAATCTGGCATCCGACCCGATTGTGGAGCGTCTCTCCATTCCCGATATGGCCCTGGCGGTAGCGGAAAAATTTGCCGTTGAGGAGGGCAAACGGGTGCTGGTGCTCATGACCGATATGACCGCCTATGCCGATGCCATGAAGGAGATCGGCATTTCCCTTGAACGTATACCGGCCGCCCGGGGTTACATGGGGGACTTGTACACCCAACTGGCCATGCGCTATGAAAAAGCCTGCGATTTCAAAGGTGCGGGGTCTGTCACCATTCTCACGGTGACCACCATGCCCGGAAATGATGTGACCCACCCGGTGCCGGACAATACCGGCTATATTACCGAGGGCCAGTTTTATCTGCATGACGGCTATATTGATCCGTTCGGTTCCCTTTCGCGGTTGAAACAAAAAGTGATTGGAAAGGCCACCCGCGAGGATCACGGGCAGATCATGAACACCATGATTCGTTTCTATGCCGAGGCCCTGGAAGCCGAAAAGAAACAGGCCATGGCGTTCGAACTCTCCCCCTTTGATGAAAAGCTCATCAAATTCGGTGGGCTTTTCAGACAGCGGTTCATGGACATCCGGGTCTCCATGCCCGTCATCGCGGCACTGGATCGCTGCTGGGAGACCCTGGCAGAATGTTTTGAACCCGGGGAACTCCTGATGAAACAGGAGCTCATTGATAAATATTTTTCAAAGGAAGATCGTTGACCCATGGCCAAGCTGGTTTTGAGCAAATCGGGACTTCACAAACAACGTGAAAATATGCGCCTTTATGAGCGGGTATTGCCGTCCCTGGAACTCAAACGGATGCAGCTTACATCTGAACTGAAGCGTGCCGGAAGGCAGCTGGATAACGCCAAAGCTGATGAGGAAACGCTCAAACAAAGGGTTGCCCGGCAGTTGCCCATGTTAGGGGATCGGGAAATGGATCTAACCGGGTTGGTGGATGTGGAATCCATTCATATTGATGAAGAAAACATGGTGGGGATCAGGCTTCCCACCCTTGTGGACGTTCGATTCCGCGTTTCCCCCTATTCAATGCTGGCCAGGCCCCACTGGACAGACGTGCTGACGGATCGGATAAAAGAAATGGTGTCGCAGAAAGTCCGGGTCCAGGTCATGACCCAAAGGGTGGGTTTGCTGGAACAGTCGGCGCGTAAAATCACACAGCGCACCAATCTTTTTGAAAAGATCCTGATCCCCCAGGCCAGGCGCAATATTCGGAAGATACAGGTTTATCTGGCTGATGCGGACCGGGCTGCGGTGATACGCTCAAAGATCACCAAACGCATCCGGAAAAAACAGGCCGAGGCATTTTCAGGAGCCTCATCATGACCATCGTTGCCCTTGAAAAAGTGACGTTTTGCGGCCATGTGGATGACCGCCCGCAGATCCTGACCGATCTTCAGGAATTGGGTTGCCTGCACCTGATTGGCCTTACCCCTGAAAAGGATTCCCTTGGTTCGCCGGGGCCTTCTTCAAGGGCCCGTGAAGCCTTGCGGTTTCTTAAAAGCTGCCCCCACCAGCGGCGACAGGTTACCCGGATCGACCCATTCAATGCTGCCCACATTGAATCCCAGGCCCTTAAAATAAAGGACGGCACAGCGGAATTGGAACATGAACGTGATTTTCTGCTGGGCCGCATTCTGAACCTGTCTCCATGGGGGGCTTTTGATTTTCCGGCCCCCGAAGACGTAAACAACCAGCGGCTGTGGTTTTACGTGGTCCCTCACAAGGACATGGAAAAGGTTCAGGAATCGGACCTTGTCTGGCAAAGGGTTTTTGCCGACAATCGGTTTTCATATGTGGTGGTGATTTCAAGAACCGAGCCGGAAGGGATGCCTATTGAGCGGGTGCGTACCGGGAATCGCACCCTTTACCAGTTGGAAGACCGGCTGGAAGAAGTTGAATTGGCGCTGGAAGACTTATCTGCCGAAAGGGCAGGGCTGACGCGCTGGTGCACCCTGTTTTCTCAAAACATTGAACGCCTTGAGGACCGGGCGGCGGTGGTTGACGCCGTAAGAAAAACCTATGCGGAGGATGCGGTTTTTGCCCTCCAGGCGTGGGCCCCGAAACGGCGTGTGCCGCAATTGAAACGGTATGCCCGGGAGCATCATCTGGTTTTTGAAACCAGAACCCCGCAATCCCATGAAACACCGCCCACGCTCATGGAAAACCCGGCAGGGGTTGCCGGGGGGCAGGATCTGGTGTCATTCTATACCACACCCCAGTATTGGTTATGGGACCCCTCAACCATTGTATTTTTTTCCTTTGCGGTGTTTTTCGCCATGATTTTTGCGGATGCGGGGTATTCCGGCGTATTGGGTCTGGTGGTGGTCGTGTTCTGGAAGAAAATGGGTCGCTCACAAACGGGTCGCAGGTTTCGGATCCTGTTGATGACCATGGTGGGGGCCGGAATCCTGTATGGTGTCATGGTGGGAAGTTACTTCGGGGTGTCCCCCGGACAGGGGAGTTTGCCGTCCCGTTTAAAGATCATTGACATGATGGATTTTGATTTCATGATGCAGTTGTCGATTTTACTGGGTGTTTCGCATCTGGTGCTCGCCAACGGGGTGACCGCCTGGAACTTCCGGCGGTCCATCAAAGCGCTCAAACCGTTGTCATGGGCAGTCGTTTTTGCGGGTGGTACCCTCATCTGGCAGGGGTTGACCCATGAAAAGACCCTGGGCGCCATAAAGATGCCCGGTATCATTCTCCTCGGGTTGGGGCTGACCGGCGTCTTATTGTTCAGCAGTACGAAAGGGTCGTTGGGGAAACGGCTACTCAAAGGTCTTTCCGGATTAACCGGCATTTCCAGTGCCTTCAGCGATGCACTGAGCTATCTCAGGCTTTTTGCATTGGGCCTGGCCAGTGCGTCCCTGGCCGGGACCTTTAACGCCATGGCAGGGCAGGTTAAAGATGCACTGCCGGGAATCGGTATTTTTTTCGCCCTTTTGATCGTCCTTTTGGGACACACGCTGAACTTCGTTCTGGCCGTGGCCGGTGGGTTTATCCACGGGTTGCGGCTGAATTTTATTGAATTTTTCAGGTGGAGCATTACCGAGGAAGGTCATCCCTTCAGGGCTTTTGCCAGAAAGGAGAAGAAATTGTGGAAAATATAAGTTTAGCGTTGGGATGGTTGGGTGTGTTTGCACCCCTGGCCCTTGGGGCTGTGGGCAGCATGATCGGTTGCTCCAGGGCCGGGCAGGCGGCCATCGGTGCCATGCTCGAAATCGAAAGCGGCTACGGTCGTTTTATCGGCGTATCGGCCATGCCCAGCTCCCAGGTTATTTACGGCGTCGTGGTAACCCTTACATTCGGGGGTGCCATGAACGCGGCATCTGCCCCTGGAATTTTCGGCATCGGTCTTCTGACGGGGGTGGCCCTGATGGTGAGTGCGATTTACCAGGGGTATGCCTGCGCATCATCCATCAGTGTTGCCAAGAACAAGCCGGAGGTTTTCGGGGTTTCCCTGGCTCCGGCGGCGGTGGTGGAAGGATTTGCCGTATTTGCCTTTGTGTTTGCACTGGTGCTGTTGGGAACGGTGACCGCGGGTTGAGGAGGCAGTAGATATGGATGAGCAAAAGGAAGCGTCCTCGGGTGTCCGGGAATTGATTGCGCGATTGCGGGATGACGGTGTTAAAGCCGGTCGGGAAAAAGCAGCAGAGGTGCTTCAGGAAGCCCGTGAGGAGGCCGAAAGAATGGTGGCCGAGGCGAAAACCCAAGCGGACGAAATGCTGAGCCGGGCGCAAGTGCAAATTGAAAGGGACCGTAAGGCCTGTATGGGTTCCCTTCGGACGGCCATTCGGGATACGGAGCTGAAAATGGAAACCGAGTTGAAGGCGGATTTTGCCGCCCATGTGAGAAGACTGGTATCCATTGAAATGGGTGACCGCGAATTCATAAAGCAGTGCATCCTGGCGGTTTCCGGTATGGCCACCGGGAATCTGGTCTGTGAGGGCCAGCCCGTTGAAGTGCTTTTACCCAAGGACCTGTTTGAAACGGATGAATCCGGTTCGCGTCTGACCCCTGACGGGAAAGAACGAATGCACCATCTGGTATTGGGAATTTCGGCCGATATGCTGCGGGAAGGAGTTGAACTCAAACCTTCCAGAGATCTCAACCGGGGCATCCGTATTCGATTGATCGGCGAGGATCTGGAAATCGATCTGTCCGACCAGGCCCTCAGCGATTTGCTGCTTGAGAACCTGTTGCCCCGATACCGGGCCATTGTGCGTGGGGAGGAATAAATTGATTGCGGATTCCTGAAAGAAATGACACGTCAAACCTACTATACACTGTTGGCCAGTCTGCCGCCGTTGCCGCGGTTTGACCGGAACGAGCGGTTGCCCATCAGCCGGGAGAGGCTGCAGCAGCGTCTGCGGATGCTGAACGCGGACGATGCACGGTTGTTGGCGTGCGCCGCCGCTTTTCTGACCTGGCAGAAGGATGCGCAAAGCTTGTCAGACCGGGAAATGGTAAACCGGTTCGACAAAATGGCGGGATTCATGTCAACCCTCCGGTTGAGGGCTCTTTTTGACTTTCCCGTTGATCAGCGAACCATCATGGCGGCCCTTCGGCGCCGGCATGGGGGTTTTAACCCGCCTGCCCATAAAAAGCCCTGGGGTGTGGGTCAATATGTAAAGCATATTGAGCGCCACTGGGAAGCCCCCCACTTCAGGCTCGCAGGTGTTTATCCCTGGCTTCCGCAAGCGAAGCTTTATCTCGAAAACGAAGACGTACTGAATCTGGATCGACTTTTGAAAAACATGCTCTGGGACCATCTGGATCAAGCCGTACCGTCCTATGATTTCGGTTTTCGCGCTGTGATGTCGTACCGGATGAAGTGGGACATGGTGGACCAATGGTTGACCCATGATGTGAAAAAAGCGGGGGAGCGGTTCAACGCACTGGTAGAGGAGATAATCCATGGACAACCCAAGCTTTTCCATTAAGCCCCGAAGAAAGGCAGCATCCTCCGGCACGGGTGATGCTCGGGTTCTGGCTGTACGTGAAAGCCTCGTGACCGTTGACACGGGGGGGGAAGCCATCCGAAAAAACGAAGTGGGTTTCATCCTGGTTGGCGAAGAACGCCTCATGGCCGAAGTGCTGCGGATTCAGGGGGATACCGCCGACATGCAGGTGTTCGAAGATACCCGAGGCGTGCGTGTGGGCGACCGGGTGGAGATGACAGGCGAGATGCTCTCGGTTGTTCTGGGTCCGGGTCTCTTGGGACAGGTGTTTGACGGGTTGGAAAAACCCCTTTCCGTACTGGCGAAAGATTATGGTTTTTTTCTACCCAGGGGTGTGGACCTGTTTCCTTTGGATCTCAAAAAGAAGTGGGCTTTTACACCGAGTGTTTCAAGGGGGGACGCGCTTTTTGCCGGTCAGGCCATCGGGACCGTCCAGGAAGGGCTGTTCACTCATAAAATTATGATCCCGTTTAAGGAGCCCGAGGTCGTTGTGGTTACGTGGATTAAACAGGGCAGCTTCACAGTGGATACACCGGTTGCCCGCATTCAAGCCCCTGACGGGAGCGAGCGGGAACTGACCCTTTTCCAGAAATGGCCTGTCCGACGCCCCATTCCGGAAGCCATGCTGCGCAACCGCAGATCAAAACGGCTCTATCCCCAAAAGCCCATGACCACCACCACACGCATTATCGACACCTTCTTCCCCATTGCGCTGGGTGGGACCGCCTGCATACCCGGGCCTTTCGGGGCCGGAAAAACCGTTTTGCAGAGCCTTATCTCACGTTATTCCACCGTGGACATTGTGATTGTGACGGCCTGTGGCGAGCGAGCCGGGGAAGTGGTGGAAACCATCAGGGAGTTTCCGGAAACCATGGATCCACGGACCGGCGGTTCCTTGATGGACCGCACCATCATTGTCTGTAATACCTCGTCCATGCCGGTGGCAGCCCGAGAATCATCCATTTATACGGGGGTTACCCTGGGAGAGTATTACCGACAGATGGGGTATCATGTGCTGGTGATCGCCGATTCCACCTCACGTTGGGCTCAGGCCATGCGTGAAACCTCGGGGCGAATGGAAGAGATTCCGGGAGAAGAAGCCTATCCCGCTTATCTGGATTCAGCCATCAAGAACGTCTACGAACGGGCGGGCGTGTTGAAGTGTCCGGATGAGTCCGTGGGCAGCCTCACCATGATCGGCACGGTTTCGCCCGCCGGGGGCAATTTTGAGGAACCGGTGACCCAGGCCACGCTGGCCACGGTGAAGACATTCCTGGGCCTTTCCTATGATCGGGCCTATAAACGTTTTTATCCCGCCATTGATCCCCTGATTTCCTGGTCCCGTTATCTGGACCAGCTCGAGGACTGGTTCAGCGAAAACCTGTACGGATCATGGGTGGACGACGTCAAAGCCATGCATGAACTGCTGGTTAAGGGGGACACCATCTACCAGATGATGCAGGTCACCGGCGAAGAAGGCATCAGCCTTGAAGATTTTATCGAGTGGCAGAAAGCCGCTCTCGTTGATATGGTCTTCCTGCAGCAGGATGCCTTTGATGAGGTGGACGCTTCCATGCCGTTGGATCGACAGCTTGAAAGCTTCAAGATGGTCCAAAAACTGGTTCAGCAGACGTATCGGTTCGAGGATAAGGACATGGTCCGCCAGACGTTTACAACGATCACGGGACTCTACAAAAACCTGAACTACAGTCCCAGGACATCGCCCGAATACGAACGGTACGCCCGGGAAATTGAAGCACTGGCTCAGAAATTTTCCGTTGATTAAATTACTTTGAGGCTTTTTTGCCCCCTGCTTTTTTACCCCTTGCCTTTTTACTGGCCTGGAGCTTTTCACCGAGTTTGTGTTTTTTGGCGGTGGCGCTTCGTTCTGCCGACAGGGACTTGGCGGCCAGGGATTGCCGGGCTGAGAAGCCGAATTTCTTACGGTATTCCTTTGAATCCAGACCGTGTTCTTTTAGAAGATGTTTGCTGGTCAGAATCTTGAATTCCCGTCCACATTCAAGGCATATAACCTTATTTTTCAGGATCGATTTCTTGGGATCCAGTGCGGGTGCAGCGGGTTCCTCGATACCCGCCGCATCTCCCTCTTCCAGACCCTTGAGGTCTTTCAACGTCTGAAAAGTTTTCGTCAGGAAGCTTTCCATCTCTTCGGCCGACATACTTGAGTGGGATGCCTGGGCGGTTGCCAATTCTACCGCCATTTCCGTAAGGGTTTTCGCCATCAGTTCATTCTCCTTTCAAGAAACGATTAAACTTTAATATGTTTGCAGTAAAACACGTCATCTTGCGGAGCATCTTAAAATAAGACAAATATGTCAACACTTTTGTGGAAGAATGTCTGGCGTGAGCCCCAAAGGTTGGGGCCATCTATTTGATTGACCCCAAAACCGGGATTTTGCTACTATCGGTCACGCCCTTTGAGGCGGAACACCTTTTTGTATCCCGTTTCTTCAGCGAGAGAAAAATTGAATCAATTACAGAGTTTCCTAGGTTTTCTCATGCTTCCCTTTCTGGCCTGGGTTTTTTCAGAGGGCCGAAAGAATATCAATTTCAGGACCTTGGTCGCCGGGCTGTTGCTGCAGGTGTGCCTTGCCCTGCTGCTCCTGAAATTTCCGGGAAGCCAGGATGCTTTTCTCTGGTTGAACAAGGGGGTTCGGGCGTTGGAAGAATCCACACGGGCGGGAACCGGGTTTGTGTTTGGTTATCTGGGGGGCGGACCGCTTCCTTTTGACGAGAAAAATCCCGCTTTCAGCTATGTGCTCGCCTTTCGGGGGTTGCCTCTGGTGCTGGTGATCAGCGCGATCACATCCCTTTTCTTTTACTGGCGGATTATTCCCATGGTGGTCAACGGTTTTGCGTGGATTCTTAAGCGGGTTATGGGCATCGGTGGCGTAGAAGGTCTCGGGGCTGCGGCGAACGTGTTTATCGGCATGGTGGAGGCGCCGCTATTCGTGAGACCCTACCTGTCCGGGATTTCCAGGAGTGAGCTTTTTACCATTATGGTGTGTGGTATGGCCACCATAGCGGGAACAGTGATGGTCCTTTACGCGTCAATCCTTCAATCGGTGGTTCCGGGTATCATGGGGCACCTTCTGGTGGCCTCAATCGTCAGTGCCCCTGCTGCCATCACCATCTCCAAACTCATGGTGCCCGAACTATCCAAAGCATCCGAGGAAGTCCTTGCCGCCCCAAGGGGCGCACAAAGCGCCATGGATGCCATTACAAAGGGCACCCTTGGCGGCATCAAACTGCTGATCAATATTATTGCCATGCTCGTGGTTTTCGTGGCCCTGGTTTATCTGATAAATTTTTTTCTGGCGTTTCTGCCGGAAATATCCGGTAAGCCGGTGACGTTCGAGCGGCTTGTGGGTTATATCATGGCCCCCGTCGTCTGGCTCATGGGCATCCCCGCATCGGAGGTGGTGACGGCGGGAGGGTTGATGGGGGTTAAAACCGTGTTGAATGAACTG
>JABGPV010000109.1 GCA_018644785.1 Deltaproteobacteria bacterium
CAGCAACTCTTCCAGTTCTGCCAGCTTTTCCTTGGGCAAAAAAGAAATGGCGCCTCGCTGAATAGATGTCATCAGCGTATCCGAATTCATGGCATGTGCGGTCAGCATGACTGTGGGAATGCCTTTCGAAACAGTCTCCTGGAGAAGATTCAGCCCGTCAACCCCCATAATGTCCAAAATTGCCAGATCGTATTTTCCTTTCTCAATCTTCTCTTTGGCCGTATGGTAATCGGAGGCCTTGTCCACGTGCGAAAATTCCAGATCCTCCTCAATCGTATCAAGAACGTCTTCTTCATCATCCACAGCCAGGATTCGCATCCCTTCCAAATAGGACTTCGTTCTCGACATTACGACTCCTCCTTTCAGAAACAGCAACTTATTCCTTTGCTCGATCAACAAACGAGGCGAAAACGGCCACTGACTCAAAAACAGGGGCCGACCTCATCCCGGAGACTAGGGAAGTATTAGGTGCCTGTCAAGGCAAAATCAACTTGGGACCTCGGCAAATGGCATTACAGCACAAATGGACCTGAAAAGGTTCTGGCGTCAGATCCCCAAATAAAAAACCGCCTCTCAGAAAAGCCGGGACAAGACGATAGAAATTTCTTTCATATGGCTGCAATAGCGCTATATTATAGCTGTATTGTTATAAGAGTGCAAGGAATTTCTTATTGAATATCGGCCGTAAACGATTTTTTTGTTTACTCTTTTTGGGGGAAAAACCAGGCTGTGCCCAAATCTACAACCACACGCTGGAGCTGGTGGAGAAGGGCAAAGGCCAAGAAGCACTATTTGGCGTAGCTGACAGCGCGGGTCTCACGAATCACAATGACCCTGATCTGTCCGGGGTAGGTTAGTTCTTTTTCAATCTTCTTTGCGATATCCCTGCAGAGAACATTGGATTGTTCATCACTGACGATTTTACCTTCCACCATGATTCGAATCTCGCGGCCGGCTTGAATGGCAAAGGATTTACTTACGCCACGAAAGGATGTGGCAATTTTTTCCAGTTTTTCAAGCCTTTTCACATAACTTTCAAGCATTTCCTGACGTGCGCCCGGCCTGGCGCCGGAAAGGGTATCAGATGCCTGGACCAGCACATCCAGAACAGACGTCATCTCCACATCTTCATGGTGCGCTGCGATCGCCTGGACCACCAGGTTCGATTCACCGTAGCGCCTCGCCAGATCCGCGCCAATCATGGCATGGGGTCCTTCAACTTCATGATCAACCGCTTTTCCAATATCGTGAAGCAGTCCGGCCCGTTTCGCCTGTTTCACATTAACGCCCAATTCAGCGGCCATAACGCCGCACAGGAAACTCACTTCCATGGAGTGCTGCAGCACATTCTGAGCATAACTCGATCGGTATTTCAATCGCCCGATGAGTTTAACCAGTTCATGGTTAATCCCATGTACACCAACATCAAAGGTGGCCTGCTCACCGGCCTCTTTCATACTGTTTTCAATTTCCTTGCTGGCTTTCGCCACAATTTCTTCGATCCGCGCCGGATGAATCCTGCCATCCTCAATCAACCGCTCCAGAGATATCTTTGCAATCTGCCTTCTGACGGGATTAAATCCTGAGAGAATAACCGCCTCAGGCGTATCATCTATAATCAAATCAATTCCTGTTGCAGCCTCGATCGCCCGAATGTTTCGCCCTTCCCTTCCAATAATCCGCCCTTTCATCTCTTCGCTGGGAAGATTCACAACAGACACAATTTTTTCAGCTGCATAATCTCCAGAGTATCGCTTGACGGCCAGCGCAATAATTTCCTGGGCTTTTCTGTCCGCCTCGGCCTTTGTTTCATTTTCAATACGTCGGATCATTTTGGCCGCATCGTGCTTGGCCTCCATCTCCATGGACTTCATCAGAAGTTGCTTTGCCTCTTCTCCGCTCATGCCAGCCATGGTCTCCAGCTCTCTTCGCTGCTCTGCGATAAGCTGGTTATATTCCGTTTCCTTTTTCTGAAGATGAAGCTCATCTCTGTTGACGGCCTTTTCTTTTTCAGCGATCCGATCTTCCCGTTTATCGAGCTGCTCGACTTTTCGATCAATATTGCTCACTTTGTGATGCAGCCGTTTCTCCTGGGCCAGAACTTCATCTCTTTTTTCTTTGCTCTCCTTTTCAAATTCCACCTTCATCTGATACAAGGTGTCTTTGGCTTGAAGTTCGGCCTCGCGTTTCGTTGTCTTGGCCTCTTTCTGAGCTTCAGCCAACACCTTTCTGGAATACTCTTCGATGGCTTGAATCCGGCTCTCCACCAGTTTCTTTCGAATCAGAAAACCACAAAGAATTCCAACGATCAGCCCCGCCCCGCCTATCACAATCATAATCATATATAATGAGCTCATAATATTTTTCCTGCTCCCAAAATCAGCTTGTGTCGAGGGTTTTTGTACGCTCAGAACATTGAAACCATTTGTTAACGCTGAATAAATAGATCCAACGAGGCAAGGTGATCAGACACCATCACCCAAATGGGTTCACACACACATTGCCTTCAGCAATTGGAT
Organism: Deltaproteobacteria bacterium; assembly: GCA_018644785.1. Next base: position 2,520 of record JABGPV010000109.1, read on the forward strand.
TCGCTTACAGCATGCGATGATCTGAGGTAAAGGGGGAGGAACTTCCGGAAAAACAGCCAGAATTAAAAACCAGAACTAAAAAAACGGGGAAATAGACACGGATATCTGCCGCATTCCTACAAAAGCAGAAAAGCATATAAGATCCCTACTACGAGATCACTGTCAAATCCGCCTCACCATCAAGCAAAAGTTCACGATAATCTCTTTTGATTTAACATATATCATCACGTTTCGCGTGTTTTCCCGAGTATTCCCAAACCCTCATATATATAAATCCCGACCACCTTGATCGAGCGTTGTAATTACCTAGCGGGAATCATATTCCCTCAATAAAAAATGACACCACAAGGTAAGAAATGTAAAACCTTTTCATTCCGATGATTCAATCTGCCGATTCATCAACCGACAGCGATCTTGCACATCATGAAGCAAAATGTCCTTCTCCTTGAGCAACCGAAGGTAATCACTGGCGATATCAAACGCAGCCAGAATAGCCGTTTTTCCCTCGGAGAGCTTATCCGAGCTTTTTCTAACCGCATCCAATTTATCATTGACCAGTTTCGCAATTTCATTCACCTGCTCAGGATCTTCATCACTCCTCAGCAGGTATTCATTGTCCAGTATCCTGATTCTAATTGGATTTTCCATATCTCCGAGATTACCAAGCGCCTCACAAAACCGCCCTAGCTGGAAACCTGCTCCATTTTCTCAAGAAGGGACATGATCTTTTGTTTGGCGTCATTTCTGCCAGAACGTAGAGCCTCTATTTTGCCACTTAAATCCGAGACTTTTTCCTCCTCAATCTGCAATTTCTCTTCAAGGGCTTCTTTTTCACTTTTCAACACCATTGTTCTTTCAATAAGGCTGTCAACTTTTGCCTCAAGCAACTGAAACTGATCAACCTCTTCTTCCGGGTTTGTAGATTCCCAAACATTATATTGCTTGTCATCAACCGCTGTATTCATAACTACCCAAGCCTCTTCGTTTTCTAATACATTACAAAAGCCAGAAATATCAAAAACCACACTGGCAAATTATCTGCACCCCAATTTCCTGACCAGAAGGATGCTTTTGGTCCAAACGCTCGCCATATTATCGTTCAAATCAAGAAAGGTCAATACATAAAAAAAGGCAAGCGGACTTCCGCTTGCCTTTTTTAGATTGTTATGCTCTTTTTACTAAATTTTCTTTTCCGATATTCTCATGCGAACTATAGCGCGCTTGAGTGCCGATTCGGCTCTCAGAAAATCGACATCTTCCTTGCCCCGATCCATGGAAAGCCTCTCCTTGGCCCTCTCCATGGCTTTTCGAGCCCGTTCCGCATCAATCTCCGTGGCTTTTTCAGCGGCATCCACCAGAACCGAAACCTTGTTATCGGAAACTTCGGAAAACCCCGTCGTCACCAAAAAACGTTCCGTTTGATCCCCACTGGAAAACCGCAACTCTCCCGGCTCGATTCCTGAAAGGAACGGCACGTGCCCCTCTAAAACACCGAATTCTCCCATGGTCCCGGGGGCAACAACAATATCCACCTCTTGACTCACCATCACCTTCTCAGGGGTAACGACTTCCAAATGTAGCTTTCCCATGGATTATCCCCTTATTATTTAGTTGCCGGCAGCCATCTTCTCAGCTTTTTCCTGGGCCTGTTCGACATTACCGACCATATAAAACGCGGCTTCGGGCAGCTCATCATGTTTGCCTTCGATAATCTCCTTGAAGCCTTTGATCGACTCGGCAACCGGTACGTAGGTTCCCGGCATTCCTGTAAATGTCTCGGCCACGTGGAATGGCTGGGACAAAAACCGTTGAATCCGGCGGGCCCGGGCCACCGTCATTTTGTCCTCGTCGGACAGCTCATCCAACCCCAGAATGGCGATGATATCCTGCAGTTCCTTATATTTCTGAAGAATACGCTGAACCTGCATCGCGGTGTTATAGTGTTCTTCCCCGAGAAAGTTCGGGTCCAGAATCCTGGAACTCGAATCCAGCGGATCCACGGCCGGATAAATTCCCAATTCCGTCAATGGCCTTGACAACACCACGGTTCCATCGAGGTGGGCAAAGGTTGTCGCCGGCGCGGGATCCGTAAGGTCATCCGCGGGCACATACACGCACTGAACCGCTGTAATGGAACCTTTCGTGGTGGACGTAATCCGTTCCTGCAAAGCACCCAGGTCGGTACCCAGCGTAGGCTGATACCCCACAGCGGAAGGCGTACGACCTAAGAGCGCTGAAACCTCGGCCCCAGCCTGCGTAAACCGAAAGATGTTGTCGATAAAGAGCAAAACATCCTGGCCCCGCTCATCTCTGTAATATTCCGCTGCGGTCAGCGCGGATAGCGCCACCCTTGCACGGGCGCCGGGGGGCTCCGTCATCTGACCGTAGATCAGAGCAGCTTTGGGGAGAACACCCGATTCCTTCATCTCCATGTACAGATCGTTGCCCTCTCTCGTGCGCTCACCAACACCGGCAAACACACTGATGCCGCCGTGCTGCATGGCGATATTATGGATCATCTCCATCATGACGACCGTCTTTCCAACGCCGGCACCGCCGAACATCCCCATTTTACCGCCCCTGGGGAAGGGAACCAGGAGATCAATGACCTTCACGCCGGTTTCAAGCACATTGACCGTCACATCCTGTTCTTCAAAGGATGGCGCCGGGCGATGGATGGGATAGTATTCAGTGGCCTCAACCGGGCCCAGACCATCCACGGGTCTTCCGACCACGTTGAGGACGCGACCCAAACCCGGATCGCCAACAGGCATCATAATCGGATTTCCCGTATTCTTGACCGGCATGCCCCGTACAAGGCCGTCGGTCACATCCATGGCAATGCAACGCACCACATTGTCGCCCAGATGCTGGGCAACTTCCACAACCAGATTGTCTTCCACATCGCTGATTGCCGGATTGCTGATCAGGAGTGCGGTTAGGATTTCAGGGAGTTCACCGTCACCAAACTCCACATCAACGACCGGACCAATGATTTGTATTAATTTGCCCTCATTCATGGTTAAATAAAGACCTCCTTATAAGGTTAAAACCGTTATCCCTTCAAGGCGGCGGCGCCGCCCACAATATCCATCAATTCGGCGGTAACAGCCGCCTGTCGTGCTTTATTGTAAGCCAGGGTAAGACTTTCCACAAGATCGTCACAATTCCTGGAAGCATTGTCCATGGCCGCCATTCGCGCAGCATGCTCACTTGTTTCGTTTTGCAGAAATGCATTATAGATTTGCACATTAATATGCTTGGGTAAAAGTTCGATCATCAGCCCTTCGGGATCCGGCTCACAAAGATACTCCGCATCGGCCCCGGATGCTTCTTCATCCTCGGCGACCGGCGGCTCAACGGGGATCAGTTTCACCAATGTCGGCACCTGTTTGCCCATACTGATGAAACGGCTGTAGATCATATAGACACCATCCACCTCATCTGTAAGAAACCGGTCAATCATGCCGCTGCTGATCTGATTGACAAAGGATATGTCGACACTCCCATAGGCATTGATATGGCTTCCAATGATGTCAAATCCTCTTTTTTTAAAATAATCGCGCCCCCGTTTTCCAACCGTGGTCAGGCCGATGTCAATCCCGTTATCCTTCTCTTCGTTCATCCACTTTTCAGCCCGGTTGATCAGATTGGAATTGAAACTGCCGCAAAGACCTTTGTCGCCTGAAAAATGCAGCAACTCCACCCGGGAAACCTTTTCCTTCTGCACGAGCAGAGGGTGGATATCAGGTTCGATCCTGCTTGCCAGATTCCCAAGCACTTCCGCGAACTTGGCCGCGTAGGGCTCAAAGTTCTCCATTCTCATCTGGGCGCCACGGAGTTTGGCAGCGGCAACCATATTCATGGCTTTCGTAATTTGCCGCGTTTTCTTAACAGCACCTATCTTTATTTTAATATCATTTAAGGTTGCCATGTGGCCTTTCTCTCTTTGTTTATGTGACGTTTATCATCGTTTCTAAGACATATGGGCGGTTCAGGCCGCGGGCTGAAAAATCCCCTCAAATTCTTCCAGAGCCTTTTTCAGTTTGCCGTCCGTTTCCTCTGAAATATCACCTTTCTCTTTGATGTCGCTCAGGATATCGGCGTATTTACTGTTAAAAAACTCCAGCATCTGTTTTTCATAATCCGCAATCGCATCTTCCGGCCATTTGTCGAGAAAACCATTTGAACCGGCAAAAAGAATGGCCACCTCTTTCTCAGCCGACATGGGCTGAAACTGGGGCTGCTTCAATATTTCAACCAGCCTGCGGCCTCGTTCAAGCTGTTTCAGCGTAGTCTTGTCAAGATCGCTGCCGAAAGCGGCAAACGCTTCCAGTTCTCTAAACTGGGCCATATCCAGCTTCAGAGAGCCTGCAACCTTCCGCATGGCCTTGGTCTGAGCGGCGCCCCCCACACGGGAGACGGAAAGGCCCACATTAATGGCGGGACGGACGCCCGAGAAAAATAGATTGGGCTCGAGATAGACCTGACCGTCCGTAATAGAAATCACGTTGGTGGGAATATAGGCGGAAACATCGCCTGCCTGGGTTTCAATGATCGGAAGCGCTGTGAGAGACCCGGCGCCCAATTCATCATTCACTTTGGCTGCGCGTTCAAGCAGCCTGGAATGGTTGTAAAAAATATCCCCGGGGAAAGCCTCCCGTCCGGGGGGTCGCCTGAGCAAAAGAGAAACCTGCCGGTAAGCGGTCGCCTGTTTTGAAAGATCGTCATAGATAATCAGGGCATGTTTTCCCTGGTCCCTGTAGTATTCTCCGATGGCGCATCCGGCGTAGGGTGAAATAAACTGCTGAGTGGCCGGATCGCTGGCGCAGGCCGCCACGACCGTGGTGTATTCCATGGCGCCATGACGTTCCAGAATGTCAACCACTTGTGCTACGGTTGATTTCTTCTGTCCCGTCGCCACATAAATGCAGTAAACGTCCGTATCCTTCTGATTGATGATGGCATCCACGCAGATGGCCGTTTTCCCGATCTGCCGGTCACCGATGATCAACTCACGCTGGCCCCTTCCCACCGGCGTCATGGCATCGATGGCTTTGATACCCGTGTACATGGGCTCGGAAACGGATTGCCGGTCAATAACGCCGGGCGCAACCATCTCAAGTCGATTAAATTGGGTGGCTTCAATGGGTCCCTTACCGTCAAGGGGCTGCCCCACAGCGTCAATAACGCGACCCAGAACCGCCTCTCCCACCGGGATTTCAGCAATTTTACCGGTCCTCTTGACCGTATCGCCCTCTTTAATTTTGGAGTCATCGCCCATAATGGCGACACCCACGTTATCTTCTTCCAGATTAAGACAAAGGCCGAATATGCCACCGGAGAATTCCACCATCTCCATGGCCATGACCTTCTCAATCCCGTATACGCGAGCGATACCATCACCCACAGACAAGACGGTTCCGGTCTCACTTACTTCGACCTTCTTTTCATAGTCTTTAATCTGACCCCGGATTATCTCACTTATTTCTGCAGCTCTGATCTCCATTAGTTATATTCACCCCTTTTTAATGATTCTTTTAGGCCTTCAAGCTGTGCCCTGACACTGCCATCCAATACCAAATCACCTATCTTCACGACAAGCCCCCCGATGAGAGACTCATCCTCTTTTACGTTGGTTTTGACCGCCTTAGAAGTGATTTTTGCAAGGACAGCATCCAGTTTGTCCATTGCCTCATCTTTCAAAGGTCTGGCCGTAATGATATCAGCACGGATAATGTTTGAAATCTCATCGGTGAGTCGTGTGTAATTGGCTGAAACATCTTCGATGCCCCCGATCCTGTTTTGATCCAGGAGAAGCCGCAGAAGATTCTTGACATAACCGGCAAAGGAGCTCTTCTCCAACACCGCATTCAGCACCTTTTTTCGATCATCCACGGAAAAAACCGGATTGCCGATCACCTTGCTGAACTCCGGGTTATCCGCGCAGAGTCCGGCGAATTCCTTCAGGTTCTCCCCGTATTCCGCATAATTTCCGTCTTCCTGCCCCAGACTGAGCAGCGCCTTTGCATATCTTTTGGAAATCTTTGAACCGGTCAATGTAGTTTCTCCACGCTTTTAATGAATTCATTCACCAAGTGGTCCTGATCGCTGTCTTTTATCCCTTGGGTAATAATTTCTTCCGCCCGCAGGGCCGCCATTTCAACCACTTCCTGTTTTAGCCTTTCAGTGGCGCCTAGAATCTCACGCTCAATGGTGTGATCAGCCTGGCTGATGAGTTGCGATGCCCTTTCCCTGGCTTCGGAGATAATTCGTGCTTTTTCCTTCGCACCTTCAGCTCTGAACTGTTCGAGGATCTCTTTTTTCTGAATTTCAAATTCTTCAAGTTTTTTCTCAAGCTCTCGGCTGCGAATTTCGGCTGCCTGACGTTCTTTCGTCAATGCCTCAAGTTTTTCCTTGATTTCTTCCCTGCGCTCCCCAAAAAAACGCAACATGGACGTCTTTTTGACAATCACCACGAGGATGATCACCAGAAGGGTGAAATTGAGGATACGATAGAAGAGGTTAAGCATTTGATCGTGACTCTCTGCTGCGCCCCCGCCACCACTTGCAAAGGCGAAACCGTACAAAGTAGTCGCGAACAGAAGCGTCATGCCGACAATCAGGAATGTTCGTCCTTTCTTGCTTGTAAAGCGAATCATTGAACGCTCCTTCCCAGTATCTTTTCAGCCAGTTCATTGGAAAAGCCGGTAATCTCACTCTCCAGGGTCTCCCTGGCGGCTGTTACTTTGGCCTCAATCTCCTGTTTTGCAGCCGTTAACTTTCGCTCCACGGCAGCACCGGCTTCCTGAAGAACCCCTTTTTCTTCTTCCTGTCCCAGGTCTTTCAGAGATTCTTTTTCCTGATAGCCTTCCTTCCTGGCCGAAACCATACCGCTTTCTATCGCTTCCTCATTGTCCTCTACGCGGCCCTGATAATCGTCAATCATTTTCTGACGGGAAGCCATCTCTTCATCTCTTTTTGCCAGTATCCCACGTATCGGCTTATAGAGGATGATGTTCATCACCACAAGAAGAACAAGAAAATTGGCTATTTGAAGAATCATTGTACCGTCTATGCTCAGCATATCAAAGGCATCCTTTCATCACGATTTCCAAAGGTTTCAAGTTTACAATTAACGCCAGACAGGACAATTTCACAAAAGTACCGCTTTCTACAAAAAAAAACGGCGCTTGTCAAAAGCTTTTTTTCAAAGCAAACACGGCTAATATGGAAACCGCAGTTTAACCGATTTCAGTTTGACATTTCCCTTCAAAAACAGCCCCCGCGCCCATAATAATCTCCGGGGACCGGATATCCCCAAAAATCCTGGCAGGTGTCAAAATCTCGATTCTCTGTTCCGCAACCGTATTGCCGTGAATTTCACCGCTGACAAGCACACACGACGCACGAATATTACCTCGGATCACAGCGGTTTCCCCGATAATCAAGGTCCCTTCAGTGGAAATTTCCCCTTGAAAGCGACCGTCAATTCGAAGACCACCTGTAAACGTCAACGTTCCCTCAAAAGCCGTGTCTTTTCCCAAAAACGCAGTAATTCGAGGCGCTTTCCTCTTCATCAGTCCTCGTATCCTTGATCGAAATGCGCGTGTTTTAACACACACCTGACCACATTGCAAGAAAAATCACAAACCAATCAATTCTTCTAAAAGAGATACACTTATTAGCAACCAATCCAGCCACCCATCATTTACAGATGCCAGGGAGAGAATTTCCGGGTCACGTTGATATTGATTGACAATGACATCCATTGCTAGTTATATCCGATGTGAAAACATAAAAATAAAGGAGGGAAATAAAAAATGGCGCTAACGAACGTTAAAGACGTCTTCAACAAAATGTCCGAGGTGTTTGATGCCGATGCGGCCCAGGGTTTGGACGTGGTGTTTCAATTTGAAATAACCGGGGATGATGGCGGGAACTGGAAAATTGTCGTCAAAGACGGAACCTGTGAAGTCATTGAAGGGTGTCATGACGAACCCACTGTAACACTCACCATGTCGGCTGAAACATGGCTTAGCATGATCAATCAAGAGATCAACGGCATGCAGGCATTTATGGATGGACGGCTCAAAGCTGCCGGGGACATCATGCTTGCCCAAAGAGTTGAGCAATTATTTCCGCTTTAGCGCCCTTATATTCAGACTCAGGGTTTGACAAGAATCTGAATGATGGAGTCAAGAACAATGAGCATCAAAAAGCCCGATGATCAAAAGGATTCTTACGCCCAGGCAGGGGTCGATATCGAAGCGGGAAATAGATTTGTAGAACTGATCAAACCCATTGTCAGAAGGACTCAAACCCCCGGTGTCATCACCAATATCGGCGGATTTGCCGGCCTTTTTTCGCTCCATGTTCAACACGTCAAGAAACCTGTCCTGGTCAGCTCTACCGACGGGGTCGGCACAAAACTCAAAATTGCGTTCATGCTCGATAAACACGACACGATCGGATTGGACCTCGTGGCCATGTGCGTCAACGATATTGTCGTACAGGGTGCTTCTCCGCTTTTTTTTCTCGACTACATATCCATGGGCGTTCTGGATGAGAACAGGGCCGTTGAAATCGTGAAAGGGATTGCAGCCGGATGTATGGAGGCCAAATGCTCGCTCATCGGAGGGGAAACCGCTGAGATGCCCGGTTTCTACGCAAAAGACGAATACGACCTGGCCGGATTCGTGGTCGGAATGGCCGATAACGAAGAACTGCTGGACGGAAGCGAGATTGCGGTAGGCCATCGGCTGATTGGCATCGAGTCTAGCGGACTTCACAGTAATGGTTACTCTCTGGTGAGGAAGGTTTTCTTTGATGACCTGAAAATGTCCGTTTCCGACCATGTGCCGGATTTTGGTCGAACCCTCGGGGAGGAGCTGCTCGAACCCACCCGGATATACGCCAGAACCATCAGCAACCTCCGGAGGGATTTTCGTCTTTACGGCATCAGTCACATCACAGGCGGCGGACTCATCGAAAACCCTCCCCGCATATTGCCATCACGCTGCAAGGCCATTATTGATATATCCGCCTGGATACCCCACCCTGTATTTCAATATATCAAGAAAGCCGGCCATGTATCGGACCACGACATGATGCGGACCTTTAACAACGGTCTCGGAATGCTGATTGTTGTCAATGAGGAAGAAACCGATGAGGTCCTTCTGAGACTGAAAGCCATGGGAGAGAAGGCAAACTGTGTCGGGCGCATAGAAGCACGGGAAGAAAATGAAGACCCCGTTCAATTTGAGGGAGTTCAATCCATAGAAGCCGAATGCTAGATGTCGGAATAACCTGAAGAAGCGTACACTTTCTGCCGTGGCTTAGAAGCTTCATCAAACTGTAAGGAGTAAAATCATATGTTCGGGCTTGGTCCTACGGAACTGATCATCATCGCCATCATTGTCATCCTGATCTTTGGCGCCAAACGCATTCCGGATATCGGAAAGGGTCTCGGCGGCGCCATCAGGGAATTCAAAAACGTCAAAAAAGAATTGAGACCGGAAAAAGCTTCCGATGACGCATCCGCGAAGGAAATTGAAACCCCGGAGGCTGAGAAACCGCCGACCATGGAAAGCAAGGTTGTCGACAAGGTCATGGAACAGGTCCCGGGGGTCAAAAAAGCCATGGATTTGAAGAAAAAGGCAGAAACCGTAAAAACCCTTTTAAAGTAGGATGCTTATGGAAAGCCCCCAATGCGAAATGCCTGATTATACGCCCTCTTCAAGGGAAATGGAGAAAATCCTGCAGAATTCAAAACGGATTGCGGTTGTGGGTCTTTCCCCCAAAACATCCCGGGATAGCAACAAGGTGGCCCGGTACCTGTTGGAACAGGGGTATGACGTCATCCCCGTCAATCCGGGTCAGAAGGAAATTCTCGAAAGGACCTGTTACAAAACCCTTGAAGACATCCCCTTTGCCATTGATATGGCCGACCTCTTTATCAACCCCACCCGTGTTCCGCCGGTGGTGGCGCAGTGCATCCGCATGGGAGTCAAAACCATCTGGATGCAGTTGGGTGTCGTTCACAACGACGCGGCTTCAAAAGCCAGGGCCGCCGGCATTGAGGTGGTCATGAACCGATGCATCATGCGGGAGCACCAGAATTTCATGAAGGTTAACGGGTAAAATCACCCTTTTCAAAAAGTTGCATCACCTACCGGGAGTGCCACCCGCACCACCACCAGCACCGCCACCAGCACCACCGGCCCCATGGTCGTCGCCACCCCCGTCGGCCCTAGTGCTGAAAAGTTTCAATAAAAAAAACTTCCTTTTTCCACTCTCTATATCAATCTCAATGGGGCCGTCGTGTTTCGAGCGATAACCCGTGGGCACCAGCAACATGTATTTACCCGGCGGCACAGAAACCGGCTTTACGGGGGTCTCGCCCAGAGAAATTTCGCCTCCGGAACAGAGGCGCTTCTCCGATTTGATCAGTCCAAACAATACACTCTTTTCCTTCGTCTGGTACTTTTCCTGCGGACAGAGGTGTAGTTCCAGGCGTGAGATATTGCACTCAATTTCAATCGTTCCTGAATTCACCTGATCCTGTTTGCCTGCCTTTTCCGCGGCGAATCCCTGAAACGCCCACAAAACCACCACACACAACAAAGGCAAAACCCCTCTCAATTTTTTAGAATCCATGCTTTACCCCCTTTCAATGCCTTATCACCATTTAGAATTATCTCAAGGCAGTTTCCCGCTTTTCATTTTCCAGACAGACATCAGCGAAAAAACAAGACCTGCAAAGAAAAAGTTGGCCAACCCGAAAAGCACCGGAACAAAGGCCAGTGCCACCATAAGGGCTGCTGTTGACAACCCCATAAAAGAAAAGGTTCTCAATCGCCCCCCCTTTTTTCGGGCAAAAACGCACACCCCATAGAGTAGCAGACATGTACCGATGATTTCAATCAAGAGATAGAGGATGCTCTCCAGATGAAAAAGTGACATCCCTTCGCCTGAAAAATTCAACATCCATTCATCATTTATTTCCTTGTGATAATACCCTTGAATCACCTGATTAATGGCGTGAGCGAACAGAAATACACCCGGCATTCCGTAACCATCCTTTTTGTCATGGGGTGTAAAGTCGGTGGGGCTGTAAGGAGTATGAAAATAATCCGTTTCACTTCCTCCCATTCCGATCAGGACAATCCGCCCCGAGAACTGCTTCTTATCCGCCCATCCATTGTAAACTTCGTGATAGGGAACTCTCGTAAAAGGCGTCTCGGCAAAGGCCAGCCACAACCGCCTCGGAATGGGTGGCCCAATGAGCCTCACCCCATCCACACTCAACACCGGTTTCAATCTCAGCTTTTCCGCCAATACCTGCAGAAAAAAACTCGGACGATCCATCAACTCCCCAGACACCGCCATTTTATCCCAGGCCATCAGATACATGACTTCGTTGATCCAGGTCAAATCCCTGTATACGGAAATGAACCCCCAATGGGCCTCGCTGTAAACAGCCTTCTCCTGTGTATTCTGGTACTGACCCAGAATAACGGGGAAACCTTTTTTCCTGGCCCATTTGAGGCTCTCCACAAACTGCTTCGTGGCCTTTTTCTCGGCCGCATCATTGGCAGGTGAGTACCAGAAATCGAAGCCAACGGCGCCCACGCCCATTTCGAAAAGATTTTTGATAACTGTCGGATAGTATTGTCGCCAGAGCCTTGGCCTCACATCATACGGGGGCGGCGCTTCTTTGCCCTTCACATTCATTTTACGGTATTCATCTTTGTCGATGGTGACAACGGTCACCTGTTGGGTGTTGGGCAACAGGGACAGCCGACACTGCCACATTTTCGTCAGCAGGTTGATTTTGAAATGGTTTACAAGAGGCATCAGCAGGAGCATCAAAAGAGAGGTCGCGATTACTTTTGACACAAATCCAAAACCTTTTCCAGTCAACAGGGCCAGTTGGCCCGGTTTTTTACTTTTGCCAGCTTCCTTCGAAATATCCGCGTCTTTCCAGACCACGCGATACGTCCGAACCGCTTCGGAGATATTCTTCACTACCTGCCGGCCCATAAAATCATATCGATAGTGGATCTTTCGTTTCACCTGGTCGTACAGGGTTCCTGAAATACATATGCCTCCCGGGTCGGCCAGTCCCTCAATCCTTGCGGCGATATTGACGCCATCGCCATAGATCTCCCCGCCTTCGACGATCACATCCCCGATATTAATCCCGATGCGGAAAATCATCTTACGTTCATCGGGCAATTCGAAGTTTTTTTCCTCCAGCGCCTCCTGTATGGCCACGGCACATTCAAGGGCATCCACTGCGCTGGCAAACTCGGCCAGGACATTATCCCCCGGGGAGTCCACCACCCTGCCCCTCGCGCCTCCAATGGCTGAAGCTATAATTTCGCGACACGCCCTGATAGCCTTCACCGTCGCCGCTTCATCCTGCCCCATAAGTCGGCTGTATCCCTTCACATCCGCACTCAAAATAGCGGCAAGCTTGCGATGGACAGGTTCTGATTTCACCTTTGCCCTCAACTTCCTTTATGAAAATTTCTTCGAGCCTCTTACCCGAAGGCACCCGGGGATTACAAATGCCGACCGTGGCATGCTACCCCGACAGCAGCGTCATAACACAAAAGACCCGTAAACTGAAGATCAATGACGCTTGCAAATCCAGCATAAACCATTATATATAAACGGACAAAACAATTCAGCAGGGTCCTGAATTCCTTAATTTTCAAAATCGGAGAATCGCCCGCACAGCGGCAAGCCATCCTCCCCATAGGCCGGCTGGGTTTGCGAATCTTCATAAAATACCAGAGATCATTTTAAAAAGCCATGAGTCTTGTCACTGCCATTAAAGTCTCCCTTAATTTTGCTGAACGACAGATCTTCAACCAGATAGGTCTGCAAATCAACCCCGGGGATCGAATCGGTCTGGTGGGTCCCAATGGATCCGGAAAAACCACCCTGCTTCGAATCATCATGGGCGAAATCACACCCGACGCGGGAGAAGTCAAAATTGCCAGAAATTCCCGTACCGGGTACCTGGCTCAGGATGTTCAGGAAGCCGTTTCCGGATCCCTGCTTCAAGCGATCCTCAGCGCCATACCACAGCGACTGAAGCTGGAAAAGGGCTTAGAAAAAGCCGAACGCTCTCTAGAAAAGGCAACCGACGAACTGGACCAGAGCACCCTTGGCAAACAGATTGCCAAC